>JBKJPI010000417.1:0-10038 GCA_046595235.1 Burkholderiales bacterium
CATTCTCACTCCACGTATACGACGGCCCGCTTTCGGAGACGATGGTGCCGAAATGCGCATTCGCGAGGACGTTCGACCAGGGCGCCGGGGTCACGCGATCAGGGGCTGTGGTGATGACATATTCGCGGCCATCCGCGCTGAATCCGCCGAGCCCGTTACGGAAGGTGAGCTCCCGTGCCGGCAGCGGCGTGACGGGCGGCGGCTCGGCGCGCGGTACGCTCACGACTTTCAGGCGCGGGACTCGCACGTCGGTGCTGCTGCGCGCGTCCACCTGCTCGGACAGCGGTCCGCGCTGGTCGGAGATGATGACGCGGGCGACCGACTGCAGCAAAAGGCGGTCTTCTTCGGATATATGGTCCGCCCGCCGCACAAAAATACCGCCGGGCCTGTCGATGACGTGGGCTTCGACGCCGGCGGAGATCAACCCCATGATGCGATCCTGAAGAAGCTGACGATAGCCGGCTCGATCTTCGTTCCAGATCACCATGTCGACCGCGAGCCCTTTGAGGCGCCAGTACGCGTGGGCCTGCACCATCTGACGCACCAGATCGATGTTCGCGAGATCGCCGATCTGCAGCAGCACGATCGGCAGATCCCCTGAAATCGCATAGCCCCAGAGCCCCGATTGTCCGCGGCGGTTTTTCATGAGCGTGCTCGCGTCGGCTCGCAATCCGGCACTTGCATACAGCACCGCGCCTGCGAGGCGGCCGTAAAGCTGCGCATCGGATTCCGCTGCGTTGATCTGGCGCAGCGTGACCAGGCTATGCGTCCATGAGAGGTCGAACACCCGGTCGGTAAGCCGCCGGTCTTCGTATTTTCTGACGAGGGCGATACACTCGTCGCGCGTCTCCGCGGCGCCCGAAACCATGTCGATCGTCATCGATTCATCGGGCGCCAGCGTGACCGACAAGCGGATCGCCACGATGGGATCGAGCACCGAGCCGCTCGTGTTGGAAAGGGCGCCGTCGCTCATCGCACGCGGACTCGCGAGAGTCCGCCCGCGCCCGATGAAGCGCGACCGATCGGTTTCGTACGAGATCTCGCGCGCGGCCGGCCCATGAGCGGCCATGCGATGAAACATCCAGGGCGCGCGCTCGTCACGCGAGCGGGGCCGGCGCGTGCACAAAATGGCGTGCCGCGCTTCCAGGATTTCCGTTTGTATGAAAAGGTTGCTGAATGCAGGGTGGAGTGCATCCGCCGCATCCGGCGCGAGGACGACTTCGGCATAGCTCGTCACGTCGATCGATCTCGAAGTGCGCGCGGTGTTGGTGATATGCAAACGGCGAAGCTCGATATCGTCCTCGGGTGAAACCACGATCTCGAGATGCAGGTCGTAGCCCATGTCGCGGCGGCGAAACTCCACCCGGGCCTCGGAGAACGTGGCCTCGTAGGCGTCTGCCCGCGCCAGCGTCGGCTGGTGCGCAGTGGACCAGAACACGCCGCTCGCCACGTCACGCACATAGCAGAAGCTTCCCCAGTGATCGCGTGCGGGATCTTCTCTCCAGCGCGTCACGGACAGGTCTTTCCAGCGGCTGTAGCCGCCGCCCGCATTCGTCACCATCACGTGATAACGGCCATTCGACAGGAGCTGCACTTCAGGCGTCGGGGTCGACGCGCTCGGTATCACCCGCACCGGCATCTGCGGAAGACTGGTGACGCCGCGACTGCCTGCGATGGCCGCGTGGTGGAGGTACGGCGCGGCGGACCTGGGAACGCGCTCCTGAAGCATGAGCAGCGTCGCCTGGAACTCGGGCAGCGCCTCGGTGCGCTTCTGCATGGGCCGCCCGAGCAGCACGTATGCAAGCGAGAGCAGCGTCATCCCCTGATGGTGCGCCATGAACGATCGCACCACGGCGCTCGACTCTCCCCGCGACAGGCGCGCCGGTGCGTAATCCACGGCTTCGTAAAAGCCGTACTGCCCTGCGGCGCCTTCGCGCGCGAGGCGTTGAAGGTTCCGCGATGCCGCTTCGGGGTCCACCATCAACGCGAGCGCCGATGCATACGGCGCGACAACGAGCTCGTCGGCCAGACCGCGCGCAAGTCCCAGGCCGGGGACGCCGAACGCACGATACTGATAGTTGAGCGCGGCATCGAACGTGTTGTAGCCCGATTCCGAAACCCCCCACGGCACGCCGCGCCGCGCACCATACTCGATCTGCCGCTGCACGGCGGCGTGATAACTCTGATCGAGCAGCGTGTTTTCGTAGGTCGGCATAACCGTGAGCGGCATCAGGTACTCGAACATCGAGCCGCTCCACGACATGAGCGTTGCAACACCCGCGGTATTGGTCAGCAGACGCCCGAGGGCGAACCAGCTTTCCTGCGGCAGTCTTTGTTGCGAGATGCCCACGAACACCGAGAAGCGCGCTTCGGACGCGAGCAGATCGTAAAAGGTGGCGTCGCGCCTGCGCTCGGCTACGTTGTATCCGATCGCGAGGAGATGCCGCTCGTCGTCGTACAGGAAGTCGTATTCGATGCGCCCAAGCGCGTCTGCCTCTCCCGCCAGACTCTCGATCACTGCAATGCGGCTTCGCGCACGCGCAGAGGCTTCGATGAGCGACGCGCTCAATGAGCCGAGCCAGGCTTTCTGCTCGGGGGACGCGTGACCCCGCCGCTTCTCGATCGCAGGCAGCCAATCGCGGTCGAGCGTTGCAAGCTCGCGCAGGGTCGGAATGACTGCGCTTTCCATGACCTCTGAGAGCTCCGGTGGTGCGTCCGGCAAACCAAGCCATGGCGCAAGCCACCCCACGTCCTGCAAGGCGCCACGCGCCTGGTGCAGCGTGGCCTCAGCCCATCGCATCGTTTCGGCGCTTTCCACGGGATCGAGGCTGCGCGCGATGTCGGAGAGCGCGCGCACGAGCTGACTCGCTTCCTGGTATGCAGCGAAGAGCGTGGGCGGATAAGTGTTCTGCAGGGACTCGAGCCGGGTCTGCGCGCGGGAAAGAAGCTCGTGCTGAAGGCTCGCCGGGTGATCAAGCAGGAGCTTGAAGGTGTCACCCAGCCCGGCGAATAACTGCGGATGGAATACTCGATCGTCCAGCAGTCCGAGCAGGGCAGAGCGGAGCACCATCAGATAACCCGACAGATTTCCGCTGTCGACCGACGAGACATACAGTGGCGCGAGCGGCTTCAGCGTCACCGTGTCATACCAGTTATAGAAATGCCCCTGGTAGCGGTCCAGCCGCTGCATGCTCTCGAACGCGTGCTCGGTGCGCTTCAGCAGCGGCCCGGTGGCGAGGTAGCCGAAATCATAAGCCGCTACGTTCGCGAGCAGGCTCAGGCCCATGTTGGTGGGAGAAGTTCGATGGGCGAGTACCCGGGCGGGGTGCTCCTGATAGTTGTCCGGAGGAAGGAAGTTGTCGGGGGCCGCTACGAAGTGATCGAAGAACGCCCAGGTCTTGCGCGCGTTCTTGCGCAGAAACACGACTTCGTCATCCGTGAGCCGTGCTTCGCGGCGTGCAGATTTGCGGCTTACCCACCACGCGATTGCAGGCGCTGCGAACCACAGGATCAGTACGGGGGCTGCAACATACAGCGCCGCCGGCCTGAGCGCTGCCAGCGAGGTCGCAACCGCAATCGCAGTCGCCGGCGCGCCCCACATCGCAACGTATGAAGCTGCGAGGCCCGTACTGCTGGTGTTCTCAGCCTCGCTTGCCGTCGTCCATTCGAGGAGCCGGCGCTTGGTCACGATGCGCGCCGTCGAACGCAACAATGCGTCGATACTGTAGAAAGCCTCGTGCGGAAGACAGGCGAGTGTGAAGGCCGCTTGCGCGCTGTGCCGCAACGTCGAGCGCCCGATCGCTGACAAATGCTGGCGCGCCATTGTGTCGTCCGGCTTGCGGAAGAGATCGATGACCGAAGCCGCCGCAGGCGTCACCAACATGACTGCGATGACGACGAACATCGAGACGACAGGGTAGGGCATGACCAGCCACGAGAGCCAGAGCAGGCAGACCAATGCCAACGGTGTGACACTGCGCCGCAGGTTGTCGAGTATCTTCCAGCGCGCAAGCGCGGAGAGCGGATTGCCCCGGCGGCCCCGGCCAGGATGCGGGACGCGAGACAGCACCCAGCTCGCGATCTGCCAGTCGCCGCGCGTCCAGCGATGACGGCGGGCCGCGTCGGCGCGGTAGCTCGAAGGAAAGCGCTCGAACAGCTGCACGTCGCTTATGAGCCCCGCCCGGGCGTAGCTTCCTTCGAGGAGATCGTGGCTCAGTATGCGATTTTCGGGTAGCTGCCCGCGAAGCGCCTGCTCGAAAGCATCCACGTCGTAGATGCCTTTGCCGATGAACGAGCCTTCTCCGAAAAGATCCTGGTAGACGTCGGAGACCGCCCGCGTATAGGGGTCGATGCCGGGCTCCCCGCCCCACAGCTGGACGTAGCGGGAACCGCTCGACCCGGCAAGGCTTGCCGCGACACGCGGCTGGAGAATTCCATAGCCCCGGGTAACCCGCTGTTTCGCGCCGTCGTAGTGCGGGCGATTCAAAGGGTGCGCCATTGCTTCCACCAGATGCCGGGCAGAGTCGCGCGGCAACTGAGTATCGGTGTCCAGCGTGATGACATAGCGCACGTCCGGCAGCACATCCGTATCGCCGATCACGAGCGAGAAAGCGTCCTTTGAGCTCCCGCGCAAAAGGCCGTTCAGATCTTCGAGCTTGCCGCGCTTGCGCTCGCGCCCCATCCACATGCGGTCCCGGGCGTTCCAGCGCCGCGGCCGGTGAAAGAGAAAAAAGGCGTTGCTTTGTGCGCTCCGATATTTGAGGTTGAGCTCTTCGATTCGCTGCCGCATGAGGTCCAGCAGCCCCTCGTCACCGGGCACGGTTTCCTCGGGTGCGTCGGCGAAATCGGTGAGAAGCCCGAAATGGATGTTCGCCATCCGGTTGGCGAGAAACCGTACTTCGATCGCCTCTGCCAGCTCATCGACGCTATCCGCGCTGACGAGCATCGTCGGGACCACGACCAGCGTGCGGGATTCCGTTGGAATGCCTTTGGAAAAATCCATGCGCGGAAGGAGCCGCGGCGTCGTCAGCAATGTAGCGAAAAGATTTACCAGCGATACCGCGAGCTGGGTGCCGGCGAGAGCGCTTAGAACGCCCACAGCCAGCAGCATCTCGCCGGTGATCTCGCCGTGGTAGGCCAGCCGCGTGAAGATCGCGGCGAATAACAGGGTGAGTACAGCAATCGCGCCAAGGTATAGAGCGAGGGGCTCCCTGCCCCACGCCCGGCGCAGCCGCTCACCCGCGCTCGAGCGCGCTTCAACCGCGTGCTCGAGATTCGGAACTCCGTCATCGACGATGTAGTAGCCCACATGATTCGCGCGCGGAGCACCCACGCCCCCGGCATCGACGGCCTGCGCGAGGTCGATTGCCTTGCGCGCGATCTCGTACTCGGACGCCGTCGTGCGTTTCGCGAGGGCCTCCACGGCATGACGGTAACAGTCACGCGTAGCGAAATCCTGCCTGCCGTAAACGCCGCCCGGATCTTCCAGGAGTGTCTGCTCGACCACACTCATGTTCTCTACGAACCGGCGCCAGTCGAGCGCACTCAAGAATCGCAGGCTGCCAATACTGTTGCTGACGGAAACCTGGTCTGCAGCCTGCTGCTGGTTCTCGGCCTGGACCAGCTGCTCGATCGTCGCGCCCGATTCCGACAGGCGCTGTTCGATCCACGTCAGCGGCCACGCGAGCGCCGAGGTCCTGCCCTGCAGGCGGCGGGCAAGCTCGGCAACGAATGGCCCGCCCATGGGAGGATCGGACCGCGCCATGTCGGCGATGACGAGAATGAGGCTGTTGGGATCGCGCTCGGCCACCACGATCATGCGATCCGCCCAGGATTCTGCGAGATCGCGCTCGACGCGGCCGGCCGCGATGCGCATGCCGACGCGCCGCAGGTTTTCAATCAGCGCGAGGCGCAGCATGATGGGTATCGCCCACAGCTCGCCGAGATCGAGCGGCGTCACCGTCTGATAGGCCGAGAGGAAACCGCTGACGCTCTCGCCGTCGACGCGTCCGTCGCCGTGCGCGATGGCTGCGAGTGCGATGTCATACACGCGCGGAAATCCTGCTGAGGGCCCCTGTAACAGCTGCGGCAGCTGCTCGCTGTACCCTTCGGGAAGGTGACGCTTCGCCGTGCGTATCTGCTCTTCCAGCAGATAGAAGTTGTCGAGCAGCCACTCGCCGCTGGGGCCGACCCTGCGATTCGCCGCGGTGGCAGCGATCAGCAGGTTGACGGTGCTGACGAGCGCCGCTTCGTTTTCCGCGAGCCGCTTGAGGAGCTGATCCGCCAGCGGCGTCGGACGCACTTCGTGCGCCAGCGCGAGCTCTTTACCGTGCCGCTCCATCTGAGCGGCGCTGAAGAGCTCTGCGCGAAGGGGTGCTTCGCGCCCCGTCCGGGTGGGGCCCCCTCCGCGTCGCCGCGCACGAACAGCGCGCAGCGAGGTGACGAGCCAGCCGTCTTTTTGAAGCCTTCTTCCGCGGATCATCGCGATCAAACTGCGATTGTACAGGGCCCCGGGGCTTAGTTATGTGCGCTGGCGCTCATAACGACCTCTTCAGCGCGCCGTCGGGTCCGGCAGCAGTCGATCGAATTCTTTTCTTACGACCGCGTAGCATTCGCACACGCGTCTCTCGAGCTTTGGCCGGTCGATGACCTCGATGCGTCCGCGACTATAAGTAATCAGGCCTGCGTCCTGCAGCTTGCCGGCGGCTTCCGTGACCCCCTCGCGCCTGACACCCAGCATGTTTGAAATCAATTCCTGAGTCATCGTGAGCACATCGGTCGGAAGGCGGTCGATGCTGAGCAACAGCCAGCGGCACAGCTGCTGCTCGATCGAATGATGGCGATTGCACACCGCGGTTTGCGCCATCTGCGTGATCAGCGCCTGGGTGTAGCGCAGCAGAAGGTGCTGGAGCGCACCCCCGTTCTCGAACTCCTCTTTCAGCTCCTTCGAGCTCAGCCGCCACGCGTCTCCGGCGCTCTGAACCACCGCACGGCTGGATGTGGTATTCCCGCCCATGAACAACGCGATCCCGACGAGGCCCTCATTGCCGACAACAGCAATTTCCGCGGACGCCCCGTTTTTCATGACATACAGCAGGGACACGATCGCGCTGGTCGGGAAATACACGTACGGTTGTTTGCCCCCGGCCTCGTACACGGATGCACCAAGCTTCAGCGGAACCAGCTCAAGATGAGGCCTGAGGCGGTCGCAAACTTCTTCGGGCAGCGCCTCGAGGAGTTTGTTGACAGGGATTATCTTGTATGTCGCCACGAGCACCTTGGCTGGACGCGCGGGGCCTCGGTGAGTCACGCCGCGCGCAGGAGCTTCGATGTTAGCAGACGGTGATCGCATCTGTCATGAAGCGCACATACGCTCGGGGCGACGGCGAGGTCCCCGATCGATGAGCGCGAGAGCGGCGCCTCAAGTCTTCGAAAGTTCGGTTCTTGCGCACGGGGGCAGCTCCGGCGCGCACCGCCGATGTCGCGGTTGCATTGGTAAAAAAGCACGGAACAGACGACACTACCGCCATTCAACGTTTACTCAGGAGAAACCCAATGGGTCGTTCACAGACCGTCACAACCAGGAGAAGGAAAGCGAAGGCGAAGAAGGAGCTCGCCAGGATCACCAAGGAAGAGAAGAAGGTGACGAACCGGGCTGCCAGGAAAGGCGCCGCGACGGGCGGAAAAAAACGCGCGACGCCGCCGGCCTAGAGCCTGTTATGGACTTTAGCGTGCGCGACGTTGAGCCAAAAGGGTCTGGATGCGTTGGCGCGACGAGGCCGCATAGCCCCTCTATGCAACGAGAAGCAACAACGCAGACGGGCCCTTTTGGCTCAACCCGCCGGGAACGCGCAGGAACGGCCCATTGCGTTGTCACCACTCGCTTACAGTGTCCGGCACTGCGGCGCGACCGGCTCCTAGCACTGAGCCCTTCCTCCACGTTCGTCGCACACGTTAAAGTCCATAACAGGCTCTAGCCCATCACTACCGAGATCGCGCGATGGCCCTCACTCCACCTTTACGTTCCCTTCCCTGATGACCTTCGCCCACTTGGCGATGTCCTGTTTCAGGAAGGCCGCGAACTGTCCCGGTGAGTTGCCGGCGGGCTCGGCGCCCATGTGCGCAAAGCGCTCCTTGGTCGCGTTCGTGCCAAGCACGCGCAGCGTCGCCGCATTGAGCCTGGCCACAACATCTTTCGGTGTGCCCGCAGGCGCCAGCAGCCCGGCGTACGTGTTCGCTTCGTAACCTTTGAGACCCGCTTCGTCGAACGTCGGCACGTCCGGCATGACTGCCGCGCGCTTTTCGGTGGTAACGGCAATCGGTCGCAGCTTGCCTGCGCGGATGTGCGGAATCGACGACGCGACCTGATCGATGATCAGATCCACCTGGCCGCCGAGCACGTCGACGAGCGCGGGCCCGCTGCCTTTGTACGGCACATGCACCATTTTCGTTCCCGTGAGGCCCTGAAACAGTTCGCCTGCCAGATGATTCGAGGTGCCAGTGCCCGCGGTCGCCATGGTGACTTTGCCCGGCCGTGCTTTGAGCAGCGCAATGAGCTCTTTTACATTTTTCGCCGGGGTCGACGGGTGCACCGCGAAAGTCATCGGCGAGACGGATAAGAGGCTGATCGGGGCGAAGTCGCGCAGAGATTCGTACGCGGCCTTACTGTAGAGGAGCGGCCCGATGCTGACCGACCCGTTCGAGCCGAGCAGCAGCGTGTAGCCGTCGGGCGGTGCCTTGGCGGCAGCTTCGGCCCCTATCATGCCGCCCGCGCCGCCACGATTGTCGACGATGAACGTCTGGCCGAGTATCTCAGCGAGCCCGGCAGCGATGACGCGTGCGTGGATGTCGACGTTACCGCCCGGCGGGAACGGCGCGATGATACGCACCGGCTTTTCCGGATAGGCCTGGGCCAATGCAGCGCCGTTCATCGTGACAAGCCAAAGTGCTAGCAGAGTGCGGCTGATATTCATCGTAGGGTCTCCAGCCTTGAAAGAAGAAGCTTAGCATCCTCGGGTGAAAGCGCAGACACGCAGGCACTGGTGAAAATATGATGCCTGCGCGCGTCGACTGAATCCTTATTTAATAATCGACTGGTACACCATCTGCCGCAGCAAAAACCGGTAGGGAAGGCGAGCAGCCGGCGACTGCATCATGAGCACTACGTAAAGTTTTTCCTTGGGGTCGATCCAGAAATAGGTCCCCTGCGAACCGCCCCAGTAGTAATCGCCCACCGAACCCGGCAGCGGATTACGGCCTGCATCGGTGCGCACCGCGAAGCCCAGGCCAAAGCCCTGCCCCATTTCCGCAGACGGGGTCAGCGCCTCGAAGCGCTTCATCTCCGGTCCCATTACGGTGCCCGGCGGCAGATGGTTACTCGTCATCAGCTCGATCGTCTTCGGCGATACCAGACGGACGCCGTCGAGCTCCCCTCCGTTAAGAAGAAACTGGGAAAAGCGCGCGTAATCCGCCGCCGTGGAAACCATGCCGCCGCCGCCGCTCTTGAAAGAATGAACCTCGGTTACCAGCGCGGTATTAGGCAAGATATTCTTCGGGCCCTCGCGCTGCGGCCGCGCGCCGCGACTGGCATGAGCGGCCGGTGCGGAAAATCCCGTGTCTGCGAGCTTCAATGGCCCGGTGATGCGCTCCGCGATGAATTTATCCAGCGGTATTCCGCTCACGCGCTCGACTATGATTCCCAATACGTCCACCGACGCACCGTATTCCCATGTCGTTCCGGGCTGGAACAGCAAAGGCATCTTCGATAGCTTGGCGACGTAGCCCGCGCTCGTGTCATTTCGATTACCGATTCGCGCGTCGAAGTACATCTGTTTCACGGGATTGCCTCTCGCAGCGCCCGACGGGAGCCCTGAGGTATGGCGCAGCAAATCCTGCACTGTCATCGGGTTTTTCTGGGGCTCGAGTGTCATGCCAGGTTTCGCGCCGGCGCCGCTATCGATCACGGCGACTTTCATATCCTTGAGCTCAGGCAGATATTTGTGCACCGGGTCGACGATGGACAGCTTGCCTTCTTCAGAC
>JBKJPI010000201.1:0-8018 GCA_046595235.1 Burkholderiales bacterium
CGAAGCGTAGCGCTTCCGAACGTGCCGACCATGGCGGAATCCGGGCTCCCCGGATTTGCTTCGGAAACCTATTTTGGAATTCTCGGGCCCGCCGGAATGCCCAACTCGATCGTCACCCGCATCAATGCGGACACCGTGAAGTTTCTCTCTACTGAAGAGATACGAAGCCGCTACCAGCAGAACGGCGCAGAGCCTATGCCTACCACGCCCGAGGCGTTCCAGAAACTGCAGACGGCCGAGTTCGCGCGTGTGCGAAAGGTGATACAGGACATCGGACTCAAGCCGCAGTTCTAAGAGCGCACGGAAAGAAAAAAGGGCACCCCCGGGGGTGCCCTTTTTCGATTGCGCGGGCCGTGCTCAGCTCACCGCGCTCTCCAGCTCGCCACGCTTAGCTTCGAGCTCTGCGGGAAGCCTAGACTTCAACGTATCGAAGAGGCGGGCGTGGTCTTTCACTTCTTCGCGCCACGCCTTCGCGTCAACGTTGGTGAGCTTCTCATAGGTCTCGCGCGAAATATCCAGTCCCTGCAGGTCGAGGTCTTCGTAGCGGGGGATACGCCCGATCGGCGTATCCTTCGCGCCGGCCGTCCCCTGGCAGCGTTCGATAACCCACTTCAGCACCCGCATATTGTCGCTGAAGCCGGGCCAGATGAATTTGCCGTTGTCGTCACGCCTGAACCAGTTAACGCTGAAAATTTTCGGCGCGTCGCTGAGGCTCGCGCCGAGCTTCAGCCAGTGCTGAAAATAGTCGCCGAAGTGATAGCCGCAGAACGGGAGCATCGCGAAAGGATCGCGGCGTACAACCCCGACTTTGCCGACGATCGCTGCCGTCGTCTCTGAGGCCATGCTTGCGGCCATGTATACGCCGTGCGTCCAGTCATACGCCTCGCTGACGAGCGGCACCGTCGTGGTACGACGTCCACCGAAGAGAAATGCGCTGATAGGCACGCCGTCAGGGTTGTTCCAGTCCTTGTCGAGCGACGGGATTTGATCAACGGCCACGGTGAAGCGCGCATTCGGGTGGGCCGCGTCTGTTCCGCTGCCCGGCGACCACGTCTTGCCCTGCCAGTCGATCAGGTCTTTCGGCGGCTCCTTCGTGAGCCCTTCCCACCAGACGTCTCCATCGGGTGTCATCGCGACGTTCGTGAAGATGGTGTTCTCATGCAGCGCTGCGAGGCAGTTCGGATTCGTGTCTTCGGACGTGCCGGGGGCGACGCCAAACGCCCCCGCCTCGGGGTTGATTGCATAAAGCCGGCCATCCTTCCCCGGCTTGATCCACGCGATGTCTTCACCGATCGTGGTGACCTTCCAACCGTTCAGCTGCTTTGGCGGGATGAGCATCGCGAGATTGGTTTTCCCGCAAGCACTTGGGAATGCCGCGGCGATGTAATGCTTCGTACCGCCGGGCGGCTCGATACCGAGGATCAGCATGTGTTCGGCGAGCCAGCCTTGCTCGCGCGCCATGATAGATGCGATGCGCAACGCGAAACACTTTTTGCCGAGCAATGCGTTGCCGCCATAGCCGCTGCCGAACGACCAGATCGACTTGTCGTCGGGAAAGTGAACGATGTATTTGTGTTCAGGATTGCTCGGCCAGCGAACGTCTTTCTGCCCCGGCGCAAGTGGGGCACCGACTGAGTGCAGGCATGGTACGAAGTAGCCATCGGACCCCAGCACATCGAGAACGCGCTTTCCGATGCGCGTCATGATGCGCATGCTGACGACCACATAAGGCGAATCGGTCAGCTCGACGCCAATGTGCGCGATATGAGAACCGAGCGGACCCATGCTGTAAGGGATCACGTACATCGTGCGGCCGCGCATGCAGCCGTCAAAGAGCTTCGAGAGGGTCGCGCGCATTTCGGAAGGTTCGACCCAGTTGTTGTTCGGCCCCGCGTCCTCTTTGTTGCGGCTGCAGACGAACGTACGGTCCTCCATCCGCGCCACGTCATCGGGATCGGAGCGAGCGAGGAAACAGCCAGGGCGTTTCGATTCGTTGAGCTTGATCATCATTCCCGAGTCGACCATTTCCTGATTCAGCCGGTCATACTCCTCCTGCGAGCCGTCGCACCAATAGACGCGGGCAGGTTTCGTAAGCGCCGCGACCTCAGCGACCCACTTCTTGAGCTTCTCGTTCTTGACGTAGGCGGGAAATTCGAGGGCGGGGGCGACGTGAGCCGCAGTGGCGGTCTGGTTCATGCGCGTTCCTTGTACGTTGCACTGCAACTATTGTTCGTGAAGAAAAAGCAACGGCAAAGTAAGCGCAACGGGCTCACTCTGCCGGGGGATGTCGATTGTAGCCTAATTCGTGCGGCGGGTAGGCTGACGCCGCGGGGCGAAAAACGGGGTTAATACCTTCTCGCGTGCTGCGCTGCTTCAGCGTTTTTGAAACTGCGTTTTGCCAAACATGATGTCCCACGCTTTTTGATCATGGGGCGCACTGGATTGTTCGACAGCGAGTACCTTGACGCCGCGCTGTACGCCGGGACGCGCCCCGACCTCCTCGAACCAGCGTTTTACGTGGCCATACTCATCGAGTTTCACACCGCGTTGATCAGCACCTCGCAGCCACGGGAAAATGGCGATGTCGGCGATAGAGTACTCCTCCCCCGCCACAAAGCGTGAGACGGCAAGGCGCTTGTCGAGAACGTTGGTAAGTCGGTTCGCCTCGTTCGTGTAGCGTTCGATCGCGTAGGCAATCTGATCTTTGGCATATCGGCGAAAGTGATTGGCCTGACCCATCATTGGTCCAAGGCCGCCCATCTGCCACATCAGCCACTGCACGCATGTCCATCGTTCAGTCATATCTATCGGCAGGAACTGGCCGCTTTTTGACGCGAGGTACAGGAGGATCGCGCCTGACTCAAACAGCGATATCGGCTTCCCGCCGGGCCCTTTCCTATCGATGATTGCTGGAATGCGATGGTTGGGGCTGATCTTGAGGAACGCGGGTTTGAACTGGTCGCCGTTGCGGATGTTGATCGCGTGGATACGGTGCTGAAGCCCCGTCTCTTCGAGCATGATGTGAACTTTGTGGCCATTGGGTGTCGGCCACGTGTAGACGTCGATCATCGCGCTCTCCGCACTGTTTTTTCAAGGACCGGCAGTATAGCCGAGCGACGCAGTCGCCTGCTGAGAGCCACACCTGCGCGCCGTCGCTTCAAGGCGACGTCGGGTGGCCCGCGACTTGCAGCAGGAACAGTGTTAACGCGGATCGCGCGTCTGGCATACGATGGCGGGCGATACTGGCTCCGCGGCCCTGAATACAGGGGGATTTATTGAAACGCGAAAAATTGATGGTTGTCGCCTTCGCTGCGGCCGTAGTGGGTATGTCGTTACCTAGTGCCCAGGCGGCCGACGCATCGACTGAACGCACGACGATGCCGGACTTTTGCTCGAACCGGGACGTGACCTGCCTCTTGCCAGGTGGTGCGGGCGGCGCGGGGAGCGTACCGGCTGCACGGGAAAATGCAGGAAACAGCGGCACGGCCGGAACTACCACGGTGACCGGCAGGACGGGCGGCACATCGGGTACGACCGGCACGCCAGGCTCCACTGTTGTTATTACCCCGCCGGTCAGTTCGAGCGGCGGCGCGGCGGCGGGCTTCAGAACGCCGGGTACCGGCGGGTCGGCTTCGACCTCGTCAGCCGGCGGTAGGAACAGCAACGCGACGGCACCGACGGTGCCTTCAGTCCTGCCAGGCCAAATACCGAGTGCGACGAGTGGTGTACCCAGTACCACCGGTGGTGTGCCGAGCGCGACCAGTAGCGGCACATCAGCAGGTACTACCAGCAGCACTGGCACCGGCAGCACCACCGGTACAGCCGCCGGAGGTGCGGGGGTGGGCGCCACAGGAGGAGCGTTCGGTAACGGCGGTGCCGGTAATGGCGGAGCCGCAGCGGGCGGCGGGGCGGGCTTCGGTGCCGGAGGCGGACGCCGATAGCGTCGCACGGATGTCGGGGTGCATCGCCCCGACACGCGATTTGGTTTAGCCCTGGTATCCTGCGCGTTCTCGGCGCGCGGCGTTCTCGATTTCAAACCGCACGCGCGCGATTCCACCAGCCTGAAAGGCGCGAGCTGGGCTTGCCTCAAGCGCTTGCGCGGTGCGGCTCTCGCAAGACGCATCGCTCGCTTCTCCGGTGCCGTGCATTTGTTTTTGTATAACGGACACGTATCCACTTCCACGTACATTCGGCCTAGGCGCTATCGGCACCGTGTGACCTAAGTCGCAGCCCCGCACAGGGCCCGGCATATCGGCTTAAACGCGCGCCTTATAATGCGGGCTAGGGTCACGCATGAACAAAAAACCGGTCCGCGTCGAGGATCTCCAAATCGGAATGTATGTCGTCGAGCTCGATCGCTCGTGGATCGGCACGCCGTTCGATTTCCAGGGCTTCCCGCTCACCTCCGACGATCAGATCAATGCGATCAGGGTGTACTGCAAATCGGTGTTCGTCGATCCCGAGCGCGAGGCATGGGCCGCGGGGCCCCGCCCAGTCGCAGGACTGCCTATCCGGGGCGCTGTCGTTTACAAGGAAGTGACGCCGGTCGAGGCGGAGGTACTTGTAGCGCGCGAGATCTACAAGTCATGCGAAGAGGCCATACAGCAATCGCTCGAAAACCTGCGTTTCGAAGGAGAAATCGACGCGCAAAAGCTGACCGGTGCGGTGACCAGCATGACTGAGAGCATCCAGCGCAATCCGGACGCGATGATGTTGCTCAACACCCTGCGCGAAAAAGGCACCTACGAGCTGGGGCGCGCAATGGATACCTCCATTCTCATGATCACCTTCGGGCGCTTTCTTCAGTTTCCTAAGGACCGCCTCGAGGTACTTGGGCTCGCCGGCATGCTCCTCGATGTCGGCAAAACAAAATTGCCGGATTCGATCCTGAAGAAACAGGACATGCTGAGCCCTGGCGAATATGAAGACGTGAAGTCGCACGTCATGCATTCCGTCGAGCTCGTGCGCAGCGCTACCGATCTACCAAGCGGCGTCGATCAGGTCATTCTAGAGCACCATGAGCGACAGGACGGAAGCGGTTACCCGAAAGGACTCAAAGGCCACGCGATTTCGATTGAAGGCGCCGTCGCAGCACTCGTGGACAGCTTCTCGGCGCTCACATCTTCCCGACCCTATGCGGAACAGGCTTCACCTTCCAACGCGCTCAGTCTCATGCACAAGCTGCGCGGAAAGCTTTTCAACGAAGCGCTAGTGGAACAGTTCATTCAGTGCATCGGAATCTATCCGGTTGGGGGCGCGGTGGAGCTCAATACGGGGGAAGTTGCGATCGTCATCGCGCAAAACCTGGTTCGGCGACTGCAGCCCCGTGTGATGGTAATTCTCGACGCGGAGTGGAAGCCCATCCACCCGCAGAAGATTCTCGATCTCGTTCGTGAGCCCAAGGCTAACGAGGACGAGCCTTATCGTATTCGAAGGACCCTGCCAAAAGACAAACTTCCGATCGACCCCAGCGACTTCTTTCTCTAGGCGCCCACGTGAACGACCCACAAGTCATAGCCCAGCCGTCACAGGACGATCGGAACCCGGTCGTCGAGCGTCTGCAAAGATCGCTCGACGAATCGACGCGCATTGGCGACTCGGTCGGCTTGCTTCTCGTGCACGCCGCTGCGATCGATCGCATCGATGCGCTGCACGGATTTCACGCCGGCGATCGCATGTCCAATAGCGTTGCGCAGGCACTTCGCGAAAAAGCGCTGCGGAAGAAGGACGTCGTCGAGGTGCTATCGCGCGATGAGTTCGCATGCGTGCTGCGGCCGGCGCCTTCGGAAGGCATCGCGATGCTCGCTGCTAACCGCGTGATGTCGGTGCTGGCGACGCCGATGGATTTTACCGGTATGGCCGTTACCGCCGACGCTGCCGTCGGGATTGCGATGTTTCCGGGCCAGGCTTCAAATGCGGGACAGCTTCTCCAGCGTGCAAAGCATGCACTGCACGATGCGCGCCGCTCGCGTGACCGGATCTGCCTGTACACCCCGCCACCTGGCGATGAGCCACCCATCGATCAGCTCGAGTATGAAACGCGTCTGCGTATCGCAATCGAGCAGAACTCGCTTCTTCTGCATTTCCAGCCGCAACTCGACATCGGCACCGGCCGCATGCTCGGGGCCGAGGCCCTGCTCCGGTGGACCGATGACGTGCTCGGGGAAGTGCCGCCGCACCTCGCCGTGCGTGCCGCCGAGGCGGCGGGGCTCATTGATCAACTCACGATGTGGGTCATTACGAGTGCAATTCAGGCGTGCCACGAATTTCAGCAGGTGGACCCAGACTTCACCGTAAGTATCAACATGTCGCCGTCGAACCTGCGCGAGATCGATCTCCCGTTTTATGTCGACCGCGCGTTGAGAACCTGGAACGTCCGTGGCAGCAGCATCGTCATCGAAATTACAGAGACTGCGATGATGGTCGAGCAGGTGACGTCACACGAGGCGCTGCGTCAGCTGAAAGCCCTTGGAGTAAAGCTGTCGATAGACGACTTCGGTACGGGCTATTCATCGATGCAATACCTCGCGCAGCTGCCTCTCGACGAGCTGAAAATCGATCTGTCATTCGTGAAGGCGATGCTGGAGCAGCCGCAAAACGCCAAGATCGTCCGCTCGCTCATCGATCTCGCGCACAATCTTGAGCTCAAGGTTGTCGCTGAAGGCGTGGAGACGCGTGAGATTCTCGCCGCGCTGACAGGCCTTGGCTGTGATCAGGCGCAAGGGTGGGACGTAGGCATGCCGGGCAGTGCGGCGGAAATGCTCGCGACGCTGCGCCGCATGCGCTCGCAGTAAGAGAGCGCTACGCCTCCTGGCGATACTTCCACCGCAGCCACACGCGTAAGCAACGAAAATCTTCTGCGCCGAGGCTGTCCGGCGCGATAACCATATGGCACGCGAAGATCCGCGGCGGCACCCGAACGTTGACCACCGTCAGGACCGCAGAAACATACGTAGTTGGAAGAATGCGCGCCTGGTGCCAATTACCATTGCGCATGAGCACATTCGCGGTATCGTTTTCGCGAAGCTCCACCGCGACGAGAGAAGCGCCCGTGCGAAGAAAAGCGTATTGCAGGAGCGCGTGGGTGAGGCTGGCCGCAATCAGCGCGAGGGCCACCAGCTTTATCCACGTCGTCACGTCGAGCGGCAGAAGGATCAGCGCTGCGGCGGCATGAGCAGCGGACATGGTCGTAGCCAACAGGTACGACGGTTTAAGCGCGATTCGCATCATGCTGCAGTAACGCGGCGGAGATCGCGCGCGGTGACGGCGTAGAACTTTTAGGGTAGGCGCGACGCTCCGTCTGCCAAGACCCGTAACGCAAAAACCCCGACTTTACAGAGCCGGGGTTTTTGTTTTACAAAGGGTGCCTGACGATGTCCTACTTTCGCACGGGTAGTCCGCACTATCATCGGCGCTGAGTCGTTTCACGGCCCTGTTCGGAATGGGAAGGGGTGGTTCCAACTCGCTATGGTCGTCAGACATAGGGGTTGAGCCCGAGGCCTTGCGATCTCGAGCTCCAATTCGGAAGAAGTAAAGTTAAGTGTAGATCGTATCTTGGCAAACCTAAGTCACCTGAGCCGGCCGCCTCCAGAGATGGAGCGCAGCGCTCACGATTATAGGATCAAGCCGCACGGTCAATTAGTATCGGTTAGCTGAACGCATTGCTGCGCTTACACACCCGACCTATCAACGTCGTAGTCTCCGACGAACCTTTAGGGGGATCAAGTCCCCGGGAGATCTTATCTTGAGGCGAGTTTCCCGCTTAGATGCTTTCAGCGGTTATCTCTTCCGAATTTAGCTACCCGGCGATGCCACTGGCGTGACAACCGGTACACCAGGGATTCGTCCACTCCGGTCCTCTCGTACTAGGAGCAGCCCCCCTCAAATCTCCAACGCCCACTGCAGATAGGGACCAAACTGTCTCACGACGTTTTGAACCCAGCTCACGTACCACTTTAAATGGCGAACAGCCATACCCTTGGGACCGGCTACAGCCCCAGGATGTGATGAGCCGACAT
>JBKJPI010000294.1:0-4193 GCA_046595235.1 Burkholderiales bacterium
TTGTCGGCGTGCTGCTGGAGGTAAGGCGAGGTTTGTTGGGCCAGCCGGTTAGGCATGCCGCACTTTAACCTGTCGTGAGCTCAAGGCAGCGGGGCGACCGGCACGAAGCCAAAGGAGAGGGGTACTGAGGGAAATCTTGGTGCCTTCCGGACGTTCACTGGCCGATCGGGCGGAGTCGACAGGTGCAGCTAATCACCTTTATGAGAGCCGTGCGATTTTTGTCTGGAGATCCTTCAGCGATTTGCGGGTTCTTTCGAGCTCCTGCATCACGTCCTCGTGAGTCGTCGGGTTGTCGAGCTCGCCGAGCTGCTCGACCTTGCTCTGCTCGAGATTGTTGATGACGACCGCAATGAAGAGGTTGAGGACGACGAAAGTCCCGACCATGATGAAGCTCACGAAGTAGATCCACGCGAGCGGCATCGCCTCGACCGCGGTCGCCATCACCTCGACCCAGCCCTCGAGTGTCACCATCTGGAACAGCGTAAGAAGGGCCGCCCCGAGCGTGCCCCAATGCTCCTCGTCATGTTCGGCGAAGAGGTGGAAGCCTGTGACTGCGTAGATATAGAAGATCACGCTCATGAGCAGGATCACGTGGCCCATGCTCGGAATCGAGCGCACGAGCGTCGCAATGATGAGTCGCAACTGAGGCACTGCCGACAAAAGCCGCAGCACGCGCAGCACCCGCACGAGGCGCGCGACCAGGGCGAACTCGCCGGTTGCCGGTATCAGGGAGAACACGATGACCGCAAGATCGAAAAGATTCCAGCCGTTGCGGAAATAAACACCCCACTTCGGCGCCACCGCGGTGATTTTGAGCGCGGCTTCGATGATGAAGACCACGAGAATCGCGTCGTTGGCGATATACACCCAGCCGTCGTATGACGCCATGAAAGTGCGCGAGGTCTCGAGACCGATGAGAACCGCGTTGAAGATGATGAGCCCGATCATGAAGGGCTCGAATCGGGGCGACTCGACGATTCGGGCGGCGAGCCCCCGCACCCCCGGCTTGCGCTCCGCGACGGCTCTGCGTGCCATCGTCAGTCGGTGACCGCGCCCCGAGAAGCCGTCGAAACGAGCGCCATATACTTTGCGAGTACGCCGCTCGTGTAGCGAGGCGCCGGCTGCTTCCATTTGCTCCGGCGGGCGGCGAGCTCTTTGTCGGAGACGTTGAGCTGTATAAGCCGCCGGGTCGCATCGATGGTGATCGAATCCCCGTTTTTCACAAGTGCAATCGTTCCACCGACATACGCTTCAGGCGCTACGTGCCCGACGACCATGCCCCACGTGCCTCCGGAGAAGCGCCCGTCGGTGATGAGCCCGACGGATTCACCCAGGCCCTGTCCGATGAGCGCGCCCGTGGGCGCGAGCATTTCCTGCATCCCGGGTCCGCCTTTCGGGCCTTCGTAGCGGATCACCACGACATTACCGGCTTTGATCTTCCGCGCCATGATCGCTTTCATGCATTCGTTTTCGGAATTGAAAACACGAGCAGGCCCGGTGATCACCGGCAGCTTGAGCCCGGTGATCTTGGCAACGCAACCTTCAGGCGCCAGGTTGCCTTTGAGAATCGCGAGATGGCCCTGTTTGTACATCGGCGTGTCCCACTGACGGATCACATCCTGGTCTGCGCGAGGCTTCGACGGCACCTTGGCCAGCTCCTCGCCGATCGTGCGTCCGGTGATCGTCATGCAGTCGGCGTTCAGAAGTCCGTGCTCGAGCAACATCTTGAGCACCTGTGGCACGCCGCCCGCACGATGGAAGTCAACCGCGACGTAACGCCCCGACGGCTTCAGATCGCAGAGCACGGGGACCTTCTTTCGCATCCGTTCGAAATCGTCGATCGTCCACTTCACCTTCGCTGCGTGCGCGATGGCGAGAAAGTGCAGGACGGCGTTCGTCGAGCCGCCGGTCGCCATGATGAGCGCCACGGCGTTTTCAATCGATTTGCGAGTGACAATGTCGCGCGGTTTCAGGTCGCGCTTCACGGCCTGGACGAGCACTTTCGCCGAGGCCGCAGCCGAATCCGCTTTCTCTGCATCGGGAGACGCCATTTGGGATGAACCCAGCAGGCTCATACCAAGCGCTTCGAACGACGACGACATCGTATTGGCGGTGTACATGCCGCCGCAGGCACCGACTGACGGGCACGCATTCTTTTCGATGCCGATGAAATCCTCGCGGCTCATCTTGCCTGCCGCGAACGCGCCGACGGCTTCGAAGGCGCTGATGATCGTCAGGTCCTGGCCTTTCCATCGGCCCGGCTTGATCGTACCGGCATACACGTAAATAGCGGGCACGTTCATTCGCACCATCGCCATCATCCCGCCCGGCATGTTCTTATCGCAGCCGCCGCACACGAGCACGCCGTCCATCGCCTGTCCATTCACGGCGGTCTCGATCGCATCGGCGATCACCTCGCGGGAGACGAGCGAATATTTCATCGCCTCGGTGCCCATCCCGATGCCGTCGGTAATCGTCGGCACGCCGAAGACCTGCGGCATCGCGCCGCTCGCGCGAAGTGCCGCCATCGCGCTGTCCACCAGCGGCTGAATTCCGGCATTGCAGGGATTCATGTTGGAGTGGCCGTTGGCCACCCCGATGATCGGCTTCACGAAATCTTTGTCGCCGAAGCCCACGGCGCGCAGCATCGCGCGGTTAGGCGAGCGTGCGACACCCTGCGTGATGAGCTGGCTGCGTTTGTTGAGGGGCATCGTGCGAAAGCGTCTCGTGAAGGTGCTTATAATGAGCGCATCATTGTATCGCGAGAAAAGCCGACGACGCGCGACGGCGCAGCTCCGCTGCATCAACGCGCAAGAAAACGCTCAGGCGGCTATCGCCGCTACGAACAAAAACCGACATCGCCCGCCCGGCGCAGCTTGCACCGAGCGTGCAAGAAAACGCTTAGGCGGCTATCGCCGCTACATACCTACTTAAATGTTTGTTCATCCTCAGTTCGACCCTATAGCGTTGCAGATCGGCCCGCTCGCCGTTCGCTGGTACGGGCTCATGTATCTCGTCGCGTTCGGGCTGGTCTGGATGGTGGGCCGATGGCGCATCGCGCGCCGCCCCGACATCGTCTGGACGAACAAGGATCTCGACGATGTGCTCTTCTACGGCATTCTCGGGACGATCCTCGGCGGGCGCTTCGGCTATGTTCTTTTCTACAAGTTCGCTGATTACATCAGCGAGCCGTGGCGCATCTTTTATGTGTGGGAAGGCGGCATGTCTTTTCACGGTGGCATGCTCGGCGTCATCTTTGCCATGTGGCTTTTCGCACGCCGCCGCGGAAAGCACTGGCTCACGCTCACCGACTTCATCGCGCCGCTCGTGCCGCTCGGGCTTGGGGCGGGGCGCATCGGAAACTTCATCAACGCAGAGCTCTGGGGGCGCGCAACAAACGGGCCGTGGGCGATGATCTTTCCGAACGTCGACCGCATTCCGCGCCATCCATCGCAGCTTTACGAGTTCGCGCTCGAAGGTGTCGCGTTATTTCTCGTGTTGTGGTTCTTTTCGGCAAAGCCGAAGCCGCGCGGTGCGGTCTCGGGCCTCTTCCTCATCGGCTACGGCGTTTTCCGCTTCACTGTGGAGTTCACGCGCGAGCCGGACCGCTTCCTGGGTCTTCTCGCGCTTGGCTTCAGCATGGGCCAGTGGTTGTCGATTCCCATGGTCGCGGTCGGCGTCGCGATGTTCGCGTGGGCGTATCGCAAAGAGGCGCGGCCGGCCTGACTTCAACGCGGGCGGGGCCGGGCGCATTTGTCGTAGCGCCCCGGAACCCGCTAAAATGCGCGCTTCTTACATGGGGTGGTAGCTCAGCTGGGAGAGCGCCGCGTTCGCAATGCGGAGGTCGGGAGTTCGATCCTCCTCCACTCCACCATGAGACTTCGAAATTGGGCCGGCCGCGTGCCGGCCCTTTTCTATGGCGCCAGCTGAACGCTTCGTGGAAAAGGCGAATGGCTGCGTTATGCGTTGACGCGGCCGATGCGCGGGGTTTACATAGCGTCACCGATGAGACCGGGGGACGAGTCAGTGGACATCAAGTTCGAAATGCCGTTTCGGATCGAGGCGCTGCAGACCCCAGTAAGGCCCGCCCTGGACAAGGTCGGCTCGCTCGAGCAACTCTACAACGCCCTCAACGGCAAGGGCGAGATGCATATCGGGAAGCTCGGCGACCTGATGGTCGAGGCGCAGCTCAT
>JBKJPI010000353.1:0-2908 GCA_046595235.1 Burkholderiales bacterium
GCCGACTAATCCGCACAAGCCTGAGGAGCTCACCCAGAAATTCTTCGAGCTTGGCGAGCCGGTGTGGGGCAACCCCGTGACTCGAACGCTCTACGACGGATTGATGAAGATCGAGGACATCAGTGATTTTCGTGCGTTCGCGAACGAATTCACGCTCTGAAGCGCTGTCGCGCCGTTACCTGAATGACGTCATTCCAGCGCACGCCGGGATCACTCGCGCCCATAGCGCCTCAGTAGGTCGACCAGCTCACGCACGCTGGTCCACTCATCGCAGCGGCTCACCGCTTCTTCGACACGACTGACGCCTTCAGGCGTGAGCACGGCGCCTGCGAGCTCGCGGAATTTATCGCGGATCTCCGACTCGGCGTACGGCTGATGAAAATCGCCTCGATGGCTTTCACACGCGCGCGTGCTCTGCCGTCCGTCTTTTAAAGTGACGGTGACGCGAGCGGGTCTGAGACGCGGTACGACGGCGCTCATTGCGGGGTCTTCCGTCACGTGCACGCGGTGACGCAAGGCGGCAATTACTGGATCGCTCAAGGCGTCGTCGTCGATGGCTCCGTGACCCGCGTTCCCCTTCACAACCAGGACCGCCGTCGCGTGGGGCAGCGAATACTTGGACCCGAAATAGTTGGGCGGATCGGGGTTGGCCATGACTGAGGCGAAGCGGTAGGTGGCGACATCGATACGCTCGATGTCCGCAGGCTGCGGGCGCAGCGCTTTTAGGACCTCCTGCAGGGCGTCGATCGCAGGATGAATCGGATTGCAGCACGCGTGTAAGCGAAAATAATTGCGCGTGATCTCCCAGCGGGTGCCGAGCGCCTCGAGCATTCCGTCGGGTTTGAATCCACTGCCCACCAAGTGGCCCAGCGCTTCCTCGATCGCGTCATCCTGAGCTTCGAAGCCCGCGAGCGCGAGCTCGGGTGCAAGCGCGCCAACGAATCCGCTCATGCCCCCGGCAACATTGAGCGTGGTCGCGCCGGCCACCGTGCTGGTGTAGCTTGGTGTCAGAAGGAGCGTCGTCGCGATGCGCATGGCGCGGCTCGTGTCGGCGGCGTTGAGTCCCCGAGTGCGCGCGCCCGCCGCGGCGGCCGCAAGAAGGCACGCCTGACCGTTCTGATGCGCGAGTGGGCGGGCCGTGAACGCGGTGCACAGGCGCGCGGCAACGTCGTAGCCGACGACCATCGCGGTGATCGTCTCGCGGCCGCTGCTCTGCGCCGATTCAGCGACTGCGAGCACCCCCGGCAGCACCTGCATTGCAGCCTGTCCGGAGACAAGGCGCAGGCCCTCGCACAGCTCGATTGCGCGTCCTGAGATGCCGTTGAGAAGTGCGGCGGTGCGCGGATCCTGCGTCGGCCAGCCGCGCGCATACACCGTCGCGCCGGTGCCCGCGGTGGCGGCTAACCGTTTCCGCAGTTGCTGCACCTCCGGCCGCACCGATCCCGCAAGTATCACGCCGAGCGTATCGAGAAACACCAGCTTCGCGTGCTGTTGCACGGCTTCGGGAATCTGCTCCCACTGCGTCTCCGCGACGAAATTCGCCAAGGCTTCGATCTGCTGTCCCATGCATTCCTTTCTGACGAAAAAAGTTGTCTGACGAACCCGCTGAGCAAAGTATATAAGCTCGCAGAACGGCGAGGCGGCTACGCCACTCGCCGCGCCTCACACTCGCTCAGACACACCGTTTGAGAATTCAACCCAGGGTCATGGGTAAAATCTTTCGCTGATCAGAACGCAAGGAACGCAAATGGCGCAGCAGATCGAAGCCCTGGCGCAGTTTGTCGCGGAAACGCAGCTGGAGCAGGTGCCGGAGGCGGTGCAGCGACACGCCAAGCTCGTGATCCTCGATACGCTCGGGGTCATCCTCGCCGGTGCGGGCAGACCCGAGGTGCGCCAATTGCGGGAGCGCCTGAGCGCCACTGCCGGCACCGGCGCTACGGTATTCGCCCCCGGCTGGCCGGTGAACGATCCGCGTACCGCGGCGCTGCTGAACGGCATTGCCGGTCGATCGCTCGAACTGGGCGAAGGCCATCGCTACGTCTCCTATCAGGGTGCGATGCAGATACTGCCCGGGGTCTTGAGCGTGGGCGAGTGGGCGCAGAGCACGGGGCGCGAAATGCTGGCGGCACTGATCCTGGGCTACGATGCCGGCGCGCGCATTGCCGCCGCGATGACCACCCGACCTCTCGCGCATCAGAACGGCCAGGCCGCTCTCCTCGGCGCCGCAGCCGCAGGGGCACGCCTGCGGGGCCTGAACGCAGCCGATACCAGCCGCGCCATGCGGATCGCCGCAACCCTGGTACTGACACCGAGCTACAACAATGCGGTAAACGGCGCCACGACGCTCAATGTGGCGGGCGGCATGAGCGGCTTTGCAGTAGGGCTCGCGGCCGATCTCGCGCTCGCCGGATTCACGGCGCAGGACGATGCCATCGAGGAAGCGCTGGGGAACCTCGTCGGGGATGGTTTCGATCCGTCCACTTTGCTGGAAGGTCTCGGCACTCGGTGGGAGATCACGCGCAACTGGTTTCGTCTGCGGGCGTGCTGCAATCCGATCTATGCGGCACTCGATGCGCTGGAAGAAGCCCTCGCGGCGCTACATCCTGCAGCCGATCAAATCGAGCGTATAGACGTGGCGACCTTCGGATTCGCAGCCGTCATGCGTCACCCGGATCCTCCGAATTATTTCGCTTCCAAATATTCGCTGCCTCACGCCGCCGCCTGTCTCATCATCAACGGACACGCCGGGTATGGTTCGATGAACGACGCAGCGCTCCATGATCCGGCGATTCAGGCGCTCCGTCATCGCGTGCACATCACTGCAGACGCCGCGATGACCGCCACAGTCCCGCGACTGAAGCCTGCACGCGTGACCCTGACGCTGAAGGACGGGCGGCACAGCACGCAC
>JBKJPI010000299.1:0-2775 GCA_046595235.1 Burkholderiales bacterium
GCGCCGGGGCGGTTGTCGACGATGACCTGCTGCGCGACTTGCTCGCTCAGTTTATGTGCGAGGACCCTCGCGATCAGATCGTAGCTTCCGCCTGCGCCATACGGCACGACGAGGCGAATCGGCTTGGAGGGGAATTGACCGCTCGCCGCGTGCACGGCGGGAATGACGAGTCCGCACACGAGCGCAACAGCGGCTCGAAAACATTTCTCGAGGAATACGTTTATATTCACGCGTGAGCTCCGGTTGTGACTTCCGTCCCCATGATGTTTTCCTACTTTCGCATGCGCGTGTCAATATAGACGCCAATCCCCTCGGAGGAAATGATGGACAGCAATGGCATCAGGCAAATCGTAGACAGCATCACGCGCGAGCGCTGCACCGAGCTTGCCGTGCGTCTCGTCGACATTCCCAGCCTCACCGGCAACGAGCAGCCGATCGCCGAGTGCGTGCATGCGATTCTCGGCGAGATGGGCGCCGACACGTATATGCAGGAGTTCGAGCCCGGGCGCTACAACGCCATCGGCCGTCTGCGCGGCGGCGGTGACGGCGCGACGCTGCTCCTGAACGGTCACATGGACATCGCGTTCAACGGTACCGAGCCGTATCTTCCGAAAGGTCCCGGTTACCAGCCGAAGGCTGTCGTCGACGGCGATTGGATCTACGGCATGGGCGTGCACAACATGAAAGGTGGGTGCGCGGCTTTTCTGGCGGCCGCCGAAGCCATCAGGAAATCAGGCGCGGATCTCCGCGGCGATCTGCTGATGGCATTCGTAGGCGGCGAGATCGAGCGCCATTCGATCAACCAGTATCAGGGCCCGAGCTTCCGCGGCGGCGGTTGCGGCACGCGCCACTTCGTCGCAAACGGCGGCATTGCGGACATGGCGGTGGTCGGCGAGCCGACTCGGATGATGCTCATCAACGAGCACGTGGGTTCTGTAGGCGTTCGCATCTCAACGCGCGGCATGCCGGCGCCGCTGCGTGTGGCCGACCACGGCACGAACGCCATCAAGAAGATGCAGGTGCTGTTCGACGAGTTCGACGCGTACGCCGCAGATTACTCGAAGCGTCATTCCTACAAGGACGGCCACGCAACTGTTCACATGCACTCGATCGAAGGCGGCTGGCCGTTCCGCTGTAATCGCGTGCCGATTTTCTGCCACGTGTTCATCGAGTACCGGCTGATGCCCAACCAGAAAATGAACGAAGTGCCGCTCGACCTCGAGGTGCTGCTCAACCGCGTGCGCAGGAAGCGGCCGGACATCAAGTTCGAGACCGAGTTTTTCGTGACACTCCCGCCGGCGCAGGACTGCTCGAAGAGCACCGTTGCGAACGCGATGCGTTCCGCGCACCGAAGTATCACAAACACCGAGCCGCAGGAGGGCCTCGGATTGTTTCTTTCAGACGCGAGCCACCTGCAGGCGTACGGCATTCCGGCCATCAACTACGGACCTTCCGGGCGAACTATCACCGGCAAAGAAAACTGGGACCCGGAGGTCGGTGAGCACCTCAACATCGACGATCTGACGGAGACCGCGAAGGTCTACGCGACCCTCGCGGTCGATCTGCTGACGAAGCCGCGCGAAGCGCTGGGCCTTGCGACGAGGACTTACTGACATGTGGCCGAGCTACGTTACTGCGGGGCCCTTCATGTTCTTCAGCGGCCAGATGGGTCGCGCCGAAAACGGCTCGATGATCAGCCGCTATGCCGAAGCGCCGGACGTCGGCGACCGCGCGAATACCGCGTTCGACTGGGTCTCGGAGATGGAAGCGCCGGTGGGCGCACAAGGCATCGCGATCTACGAGCGGTACCGCAAGATGCTCGCGAATGAAGGCGGCGACCACGGTCACTTCCTGCGCTACCACATCTACCAGCGAGACAAGCATTTCTTCTCCGTGTTCGACCGCATACGGCGCACGTACGAGAAGAAGCCGCCTGCCAGCACCGCGGTTGGACTCGGTCGCTTCGAGCCGGAAGACCGCGCAACGCTGTGCATCGATTCGATCGCGCTCCGCGGGAACGTCGAGAAAACGTTCGGCGCGCGCACGGTGCTGCCGGGCGCCGTCCAGCACGTCGCAGCCGCCACGTTCTCGCACGTCGTGAATGCCGGACCGTTTCTGTTCCTTGCGGGGCAGATTCCGATCGATGCATCGAAGCCGGGCTCGCCGCTCATTCGAAACTACGACGATATTCCCGAAGAAGGCCGCTTCCTTCGGGTCGGACGCAGCCACGAGGACGCGCGCAACGGGCCGATTGCGTCGCAGACGTGGTTCACCTACGACCTCATCCGCCAGCATCTCGAAGCGTCGGGCTCATCGATGGACCAGATTCTCAATGTGCTCGTGTACTTGCAGGACATGCGCGACTTCCCGACTTTTCACCGCGTGCACGAGCGGTTCTTCAAAAAAGCGAATCCGCCGGCGCTCACGGTGATCGAGGCTTCTGAAGTGGGCCACAAGGGCACGCTCATCGAGATCGAGCCCACGGCGATCATCCCGGGGCGCGGCATCGAGCGCACCGTTCTCGAGCCAAGTGGCTGGCGCGCGCCTGCTCACATGAGTGCGGCTGTGAGCGCGGGGGGCCTCGCGTTTTTCTCGGGCATCCCCGGATCAGGCAACGACGTGGCGGGTCAGACGAAGGCTGCTCTTTCCGAGCTCTCGGCGCGCGTCGCGGCTGCGGGGTACACGCTGAAAGAGATTGCCCATCTCAGCGTCTATCTCGACGACATGGACGAGCTCGCCGGCGTCAGCCGCATTCTCCAATCCGCATTCGGCGGC
>JBKJPI010000403.1:0-6160 GCA_046595235.1 Burkholderiales bacterium
AGCCGATTCGAGCTTAAAACTGCAACGAAAAACCGACTGGTATGCCTACCACTGTTTCCTTGTGGCTCTTTCAACACAAAGGCGCCCGGTCGTCCGAAGCCTTTGTGCTGACTTGTCGTTCCGGCCGAAAGTAGGTTTTCACTTTCGGACGTTGTCTTATGCATAGCGACTGGTGAGGTCGACGGTTCGGGAGACTTCGGAAAGTGTGGTCACCCCGTCCAGCACCCGGGTAAGACCTGCTTCGGCAAGCGGGCGGAAACCTTTAGCCATGGCCGCGGTGCGGAGCTCTTTAGCAGTCGAGCGGCGCGCGACAAGCTCGTCCATGTCCGCGTCCATGACGAGAAGCTCCATGATCGGCGAGCGGCCTTTGTAACCCTTGTTGTCGCACTGCCGGCAACCGACCGGGCGGTAGAGGACCGGGGCCTCGTCGGCGAAGTCGCCGAGAAGCATGCGTTCCTCACGAACGGGCTGATACGCTTCCTTGCAGGCGGCACAGAGCGTGCGCACAAGGCGTTGCGCGATGACGCCGATGATGTTCCCTGCCATGATGTCGGGCTGGATCCCGATGTCGAGAAGGCGCGGGAACACGCCGAGTGCCGAGTTGGTGTGCAGCGTGGTGAATACCTGGTGGCCCGTCATCGCAGCACGGAACGCCATCTCCGCAGTTTCCTTGTCGCGCACTTCGCCCACGAGAATGATGTCCGGATCCTGCCGCATGATCGAGCGAATACCGTTTGCGAAGTCCATTCGGGCGACCTCGTTCACCGACGTCTGACGCATCAGCGTAAGCGGGTATTCGACGGGATCCTCGAGCGTCATGATGTTGACCGTCTCGTCGTTCACCTTGGCGAGGAGTGAATAGAGGGTCGTCGTTTTTCCGCTGCCGGTCGGACCTGTAACGATCAGGATCCCTTCCGGCCGCGCAAGCATGAGGGCGAGCTTCTCCGTCACGTCGGGAGGCAACGTCATGCGCTCGAGACTGATGATCGATTTCTCGCGGTCGAGCACGCGAAGAACGATGTTCTCGCCGTAGATCGTCGGCTGTGTCGAAACGCGGAAGTCGACAGGACGGCCGTTCAGTGTCAGCGAAAGCCGGCCGTCCTGCGGTGCACGGGTCTCGGCGATATTCATGTCGCTGACGACCTTGATGCGCACCGTAACTCCGGGCATGTAAGTCTTGTGAAGGCTTCGCACAGTCTCGAGCACGCCGTCGATGCGAAATCGAACGCGCATGAACGCGTACTCGGGCTCGAAGTGGATGTCTGACGCGCCGCGCTTGACCGCATCGACGAGGAGCGCGTTAACCAGCCGCACCATCGGCTGTGTGTATTCGTCGCCGCCGGCCTGCAGACTGTCGTAATCGATCTCGCCGGTCTCGATCTCCTTCAGGATCCCGTCGACCGATAGCTCGTAGCCGTAGAACTGGTCGATGTAATCCTCGAGCTGAGCTTCGGCCGCAAGCTGGGTCTTGATCTCGATCTGCGCGCCAAGCATTGCACGCAGCTGATCCATGGCGACGACGTTGAAGATCTCGGTCGTTGCGACGGTGAGCATCTGGTCGTCCTGCCGAAAAGCGATCGGCAGAATGCGATTGCGCCGTGCGAACTCCTGCGGAACGAGCTTCAGCGCCTCGGGGTCGGCGACGACCTGTGAAAGGTCGATCGCTTCCTGCCCGATCGTGCGCGCCATGATGTCGCGTATGGCGGTTTCGGTGACGAAACCGAGGCGCACCAGAAGCCGCCCGAGCGGGATGTTGTTGTGGCGTTGCTCAGCGAGAACGATCGCGAGCTGATCGGTGGTGATCAGCCCCTGCTGAACCATCAGCTCGCCGAGCCTTAGCTTCTTGCGCTGTTCAGCCACTATTCGAGCTGGGCAGAAAGAGCGCGGATGCGTTCCCGGGCGTGCGACACGTTGAAGTTGGAGCGGCCCTGCGCGGACGCCAGCTGTTCCGCGCGCCGGTAGAAACTGAGGGCCGGCTTTGCCTGGCGTATGTGATCGAGGCCCACCGCAAGGTTATATGCGTAGTCAGGGTTTTCGGGCTCCAGGTGATGAGCCTGAAAGTAGGACTGCTGCGCCTGCGGCCACTGCGACTGATCCGCGTACAGGTTGCCGAGAATAAAGTGCAGGAACGGCGAAGGTTCACGTGCGATGAGTTGCTTCAACCGCGTTTCGGAGGCGGTGGGGTCGGCCCTGCCCATGAGACCGATCAGGGCGCCTTGCGCCGTTGCGTGACGCGGATTGAGCTGCAGGATGCGCAGATAAAGCTTCGTTGCTTCATCGGCACGGTTTTCCTGCGTCGCGATGTACGCGAGCCCGAGCATTGCGTCGGTGTTGAGCGGTTCCGACTGCAGCAGGGTGTTGTACGACGCACGCGCCTGGTCGACGTTCCCGGCCTGGAGCTGCGTGTAGGCCTGCGAAAGTGCGGGATTGAGGCGCGGCTGCACGGCGGTCGCGCTGACGGTGACGCGCTCGCGTCCCGGTGCTGAAGGCGGATCCGCGGCGACACTCGACCGGGCCCGGCCCGACGGTGCAACGCTGATCGCTGAGGGAACATCCGCGGATTCGGTGGGGCGTGTGCTGCCGCGCTCGCGGCGGACTTCGGCCATGGATTCGGAAGCGCCGCGCGCCGCTGCGGGTCGCGGGGGGGCGCCGACGATCGAGGCGGAAGAAAGCGGTCCGCTCGGTGCTGACGGCAATGCGGGGGCTGCGGGAGCGATCGAGCCGGACGACGCAGCAGGCCCCACGGGTTGCGTGCCGGGTGGGGCAAGGACCCGCTCCGTTTCAGACGCCGACACGGTGGTTGGCGGCGCCGGGGGCGTCTCAGGCATTCCCGCCATCGGGGCCGCAGGTGCGGGCGCGGGCGGCGGCGCCTGCGGTGGCGGATTGGATGCCTGCCGCACGAAAACACCCGGCGCGGCAATCTGCAGGTAGACGTAAATACCGAACGCCAGACCAAACAGCACTGCAACAGTGCCAAGCATGGCGACGGGATTGGCCCTCAGCCATGCGATGACATGCGAAGACCCGCTGCCCGCCTGCATCACGGTTGCAGCGCGCGCCCGTTGCTGTTGCTGCGCGTCGCTTGCAGCGAGGCTTGCGAGTGAGGAAGGCGCCCGTCGCGGGGCTGCAGCCGCAGGGGCGTCGAGGGACAACGAAGCCGACGGCGGAGAAGCAGCAGGCGCAGGCGGCCTTGCCGGTGTTGGACGCGGCTCAATTGCGCGCGGCGGCGTGCGACGCTGCGGTGGCGGGTCGAGTGTCGGTTCGAGCGTCGGCTCGACGGAAGTCGATGCGGCGGCGGGGCTCAAAGGCGGCGCAGCTTGCGCAGATGCAGGCTCCGGCGCGGGGTTCGCGGCATTGGCCGCCGCGCGCCCGGCCTTGCGATCCTTCGCAGCCTGCTCCAGCGCTTTGATGAGCAGGCTCATTGCGCCCGCATGCTCCCGTCCGCGCTACCGCCAACCTGCGGCAGGTACCGCTGGAAGAACTTGAGCTCGTCGCTCTCCAGAGAGGGATTCACGATCACGGTCGGGCGAACGAAAATGATCAGCTCACGTTTCTGCGCCCGCTCGTTGCGGAACTTGAAAGCTTCGCCCACAGCGGGCACGTCGCCGAGGACCGGAATCTGTTCGCGATTGAAGGTCACATCGTCTTCCATGAGGCCGCCGAGAATGATTGTTTGTCCGCTGGCTACCTGAAGCACAGACTCCATTTCGCGAACCTGCACTTCAGGAACGATGTTGCTGATGCACTGGGCGAAAAGCGCCAGGCCCGTTCCACACAGGCTGGGGTTCGGGTCCTGCTTGCCGGGGCCGAGCAGGCGCGAGACCGTTGGCCGTACGGTCAGCGTCACACGGCCGTCTTCATTAATTTGCGGGGTCACGCCGAGCACGACACCGACCGCAACGGTTTTCGCCGTGGTGGTGAAAGTCGTGGGAGTGATCACACCATTCGAGGCGAGCCCGGGCTGCGCCTGAACTTCGAAGTAAACGATGTTGTCGACGTGCTTCAGCAGCGCGGTCTGGTTGTTGATCGCCATCACCTTCGGGCTCGACAGCACTCGCGTGTTCCCGAATTCCTGCAGTAGCCTGATGGTGGTGGCGATGTTACTGCTCGAGCCGGTCTGGGGCCCGCGCTGGATCGTCAGTCCACCCGCGGTCGCGCCCGCTGCGGCGGCAGCCGCGGCGACTGCGCCCCCGCCGAACAAGGATGCAATCGCAAAGCCACCCGTCGTCGCGAGCCGGCTAAGGTCGACGCCTGCCTGGTACGCGTCCGACAGCCTGACCTCGACGATCGTCGCTTCGATCAAAACCTGGCGCTGGACCGAGTTCGTGATGTTGTCCAAGTGCTGTTGCACGAGCTGATGCTGTTTCTCCGTAGCGAGAATGCTGATCGTGCCGCTGATCGGATTCAAAACGACGTCCGTGCCTGTATCGCTCTGCTGGATGCTTGAGGCCTGCCGCAATTGAGGCGGAAAGGCGTTTCTCAAAAGCTCCGCCGCACCCGGTCCCGCCCGGGACACCGCGTCCGCGCGCTTCAGCGCCTCGTCCCTTGCGGCGCGGTTGTCTTCAGCGATTCTTTGCTTCTCATCTGCGCTCGCAGCCTGGCGGCCCGTGGAAAGCAGAATGGCGCGGATGTTGTCGCGAAGCTGTTCCCAGAAGTCATTGCTGGTCGTGCTCGTCACTGTCGTGCGGGATCCGCCCGTGCCGCCACCGCCTGATGCGCCGCCGCCCCCGGCCGCCCCGCCACCGCCCCCGGACACGCCGCCGACTTCGCCGGTCACATTGACAGTGGAGGTGATGTTGCGAGTCACGTTCACATAATTGACGCGATAAACCTTCATATAAGCGACGTCGGGCCCGACGCTGATCGTATTGCCGTCCTGACGAACGCGCACGTTCACCTGCCGTGCAATGCGTTCGAGAATCGCGGGCAGCGTCTCGTCAATCGCATTGAGGCTGACGAGCCCCTGAATTCCGGGGTGGATGTCGATGTTCTGCCGCGTATCCCGGGCGAGCGCGTTCAGCAGCTCTTTCACGGGTACTTCGTTGACAACGACGCTGTACGTCTGCGGTTTTATCGTGGGTTTGGGCGGCGGAACGAAGCTGCTGACGCGGGCGGGGGGCGGGATCATCGCTTCGGCGACGACGGCCCGCGGTGCCTGTGTGATGTGCCCTTCGGAAGGCGGAACGTAAGGGCGCACCTGTGCACATGCACCCAGCACGATCGCCACGCTCGCGAGTGCGGCATGCCGCAACCAATGCTGGGAATTCGCCTGCACCGGAGCGCAGGCTGATGCAGACCGGTGCCAACCGGCCGGGATAATCCTACGCATACCTCGCTCCCCTGCGCGGTCGGTCGCGACAACCGTCCGCCACTCCCGCTATTTACGTCCCGAAACCCGTAGCCGATCGATTTCTTCGCGAATGCCGCTGATCGTGCGCACATACGGGCGATTCACCCGAAGCGACGACGGCAAATACGCCAGCTCCGCCTGGGCAGCCTCGCGACTGGCGAACGATCCCCACAACACATTGACCATAGGGCGACCGTGAGTAGCACTACGATACATATAAACATCATTTACTTCAATGAATTTTGGCAGAGCTTTCAGGTGATTCCTGAGCTGTTGGTCGTGGTCGGCAATAAAGAGCTGGATACTATAAGCCGTGGTCAAGCCGGATCCGACCCACCGGTCCGTTGCGGCCATCCGGGTCGCAATGATATCGGCGGATGCCGCGGACTCTGTAGCCGGCTGTGCCCCAGCAGTGGGGTCGGAGGGCTGGACTGCACTGGGGCCGCGCGGCCCAGGCGTGAGGGAAGCCGCAGCCGGAACGGCTGTCACTGGCGGGGTCGCCTGGATCGCAGCCGGCGCAGGCACCGGTGCAGCAGGGAGGCTCTCACGCGGCGCTGGAGCTGAAGGGCGGGGCGCCACGGCCGCGGGGTTTGTGGTTTTAGGGCGCTCAGTCTTTGCCGCGGGCGCCTGTGATACGTCGGCGACCTTCGCGGGAGAGCGGTCGCCGCGGCTTTCGAAAAGTGCATAAAAGGCCGCGCCCAGCGCGACGCCTACGAGTAATGCGAGTCCGTACCAGCCGAATGAGGGCGAAGGTCGCCACGCGGGCTTCGCCTGGCCGAACTCACTGTCCCGCAGCGCCGCCTGTACGTG
>JBKJPI010000562.1:0-4448 GCA_046595235.1 Burkholderiales bacterium
GCGATTGCCTTCGTACAGCAGGGAAGGCTTCGCGCACTCGCTGTCACCAGCAAGGAGCGCATACGCCAGCTTCCGGATGTGCCCGCTGTCGCCGAGACGCTGCCGGGATTTGAGAACCTCGGTTGGTTCGGGTTCGTCGCGCCGGTTGGAACGCCGAAACCCGTGATCGACAAGATTTATCAGGACACCGTGAAGGTCCTGCAGGGCGCGGATATTCGCACGCGCTTCGAGCAGCTCGGCATGGTGCCGGTCGGCAATGCACCTGCGGATTTCGAGAAAGCCATTCGCGAGGAATCGCTTCGCTGGGCCAAAGTAATCCGCGAGCGAAAGCTCCAAGTCGAGTAACGCGTTTCGTAAAGCCTGCCCTCGCCCCGCACGGGGAGAGGGATAGGGTGAGGGGAAAGGATGAAAATTGATCTGAAAGAAGTTGAAGACGCGTGCAAGGAGCTTTACATCCGCGCGCTCAAGCTGTTGCCGCCCGATATCAAGGACGGGTTCAAGCGGCTCGACGCGACGGAGACCAACGCGACGGGCAAGTCGATACTTACCACGATGATTCGCAATATCAGCGTCGCGGAGGAGAACCAGAACCTGTTGTGTCAGGATACGGGTATACCGATCTACAACGTGCTGATCGGCAGCGGGGTCGAAGTCGATGGCTTCGCGTTGAAGCAGGCGATCAACAAAGGCTGCGTGCGTGCGACGCAGGAGCATCCGCTGCGCTCTTCCGTGGTGCATCCGACGACGCGCAAAAACCAGCACACCTCCAGCGGCCGACTCGTGCCCGTCATCAACATCGATTTCGTACCCGACACGGAAAGTCTTTCGATCGAGATGATTCCGAAAGGCTCGGGCTCCGAAAACAATTCGTGGCTCAAGATGGCGATCCCGGCCGAAGGTGTCGATGCGATCAAGACGTTTGTCGTCGACTGCGTTCTGGATGCCGGAGGCAAGACGTGTCCGCCGACGATCGTCGGGGTCGGAGTCGGGGGCACCGCGGATCTGTGCGTGCATTTGTCCAAGGTTGCCGCGACCCGCCCGCTTGGAAGTGCGTGCGACGATCCGGAAGGCGCGAAGCTCGAATCGGAGTTGTCGAAAGCCGTGAACCAGCTCGGCGTCGGCCCGCAGGGACTGGGCGGCGACTCGACGTCGTTCGCGGTTCACGTCGAAACGGCTGCCACGCACATCACGATGAATCCGGTGGCGGTGAACATGCAGTGCCATTCGGCGCGACGTGCGAGGGCGACCTTTACGCCGCAGGGCTTGAGCTACGGGTTCTAGGGATTTTTAAGATATGGCCCATTACGACTTCAACATGCCGATCACCGAGGCGCAGACGCGCGCGCTTCGGGTGAACGACACGGTGACGCTTTTCGGCACACTCTATGGCATACGCGATGCGACGCTGATCCACATGTTCGATCACGGACGCACGACCCGCTTCGATATGAACGGTCACGCGGTCATACACACCGCGCCCAATGCGCGCTGGGTCGGCGAAACCGAAGCGCATCCGTCCGGGTATGAAAAAGTCTGCATCGGCACGACGACGAGCGCTCGCATGGAGCGCTTCACGCGGCCGCTGATGACGCACTACGGCGTCAGAATGATTATCGGTAAGGGCGGTCTCTCTCAGGGCTCCGCCGACGCGTTTCGCGACCTTGGCGGTGTTTACATCGCGATCATCGGCGGCGCTGCGGCGCTCGAAACAACGTGGATCGAACAAATCGAGGAAGTCGATCTCGACGATCTCAACCCGGAATCGCTCTGGAAGTTTCGAGTGAAAGGCTTCGGACCGCTGCTGGTGTCGATGGACAGCCACGGCGGCAGCCTCTACACGCAGGTCAACGATGCTGCGCGCGGCCGCCGCGCTGCGGCGTTGGCGTCCCTCGGCGTGAAAACCAATCAGTGAATGAAAACCTATAAGACCGACATCCTTATCCTGGGCTCCGGCGGTGCCGGACTCTTCGCCGCGCTGCACGCGCATCAGGCGAATCCGGACCTCTCCATCACCGTTGCCGTAAAAGGCCTGCTCGGCAAAAGCGGCTGCACGCGGATGGTTCAGGGCGGCTACAACGTCGCACTCGCCAAGGAGGATTCGATCGAGCGTCATTTCATGGACACGATCGAAGGCGGGAAGTGGCTCCCTGATCAGGATCTCGCATGGACGCTCGTGTCGGTGGCGGTGGAGCGCATTCGCGAGCTCGAGAACGAGCTGGGATGTTTCTTCGATCGCAACCCCGACGGCACAGTGCACCAGAAGGCTTTTGCGGGGCAAACGTTCGATCGCACCGTCCACAAGGGCGACCTCACCGGCATCGAGATCATCAACCGGCTCGCCGAGCAGGTCTGGGCACGCGGCATCAACCGCCTGGAGGAGCATCGCGCAGTCGAGTTCATCCTGAACAAGGCCGGCGACGCTATCGCCGGCGTGTTGATGATCGACGTTCGCACGGGAGAGTTCGTGCTGGTGCAGGCGCAGGCGGTGTTGCTCGGCACCGGCGGTGGGCCAACGATGTACAAATATCACACGCCGTCAGGCGACAAGACGTGCGACGGCATGGCGATGGCACTTCGTGCAGGACTCACCTTGCGCGACATGGAGATGGTTCAGTTTCATCCGACCGGATTGCTCGCCGGCGCGCACACGCGCATGACGGGCACTGTGCTGGAGGAAGGGTTGCGCGGCGCGGGCGGTTTCCTCCTTAACGGCGCCCACGAACGCTTCATGCACAAGTACGATCCGCGCGACGAGCGGGCGACGCGCGACATCGTCTCCCGCGGGATGTATCAGGAGATGCGTGAAGGGAAGCTCTCGCCGAATGGCGGCTTGTACATCAGCATGGCGCATCTCGGCCCGGACAACGTACGGAAGCTCTTCAAAGGCATGGTCGACCGATGTGACGATTGCGGCTTCGATCTTGCCGGCGGGCTCGTCGAAGTGGTGCCGACCGCGCACTACATGATGGGTGGCGTCGTTTTCAAAACCGACTGCACGACTGACCTCCAAGGACTCTTCGTCGCCGGCGAAGATTCAGGCGGCGTGCATGGCGCCAACCGACTCGGCGGGAACGGTGTTGCCAATTCGACGGTGTTCGGAGGCATTGCCGGCGATGTGATTCCACGATGGATCAAAGCGAACGGCGGGCATCAGGCGCCGGATCGCGAAGCCATGGAAGCTGCGATGGCGCGCTGCCGCGTGCCGCTCACGAAAAAACCCGGAGACCTTGCGGGGTTACGCGAACGGCTCTACGACCTCATGTGGGACGAGGTCGGCATCGTGCGCGACGCGGCGAGCCTCGCGCGCGCGGCGACCGCCCTCGAGCACCTCGAGGCCGAGCTCGACGAGACTGGCGTCGCGGAGGGAAACCTTGCATTCAATCTCACGTGGCACGACTGGCTCAACCTGAAAAGCCTGATTCTCGTTTCGAGCTCGATACGTTTCGCCGCCGCGGCGCGTGAAGATTCTCGTGGTGCGCACTTTCGTGCTGATTTTCCGGCCGTGCGCGATATGGACACCTCGCGCTACACCTGCGTCACGTGGCGCGAAGGCGCGTTCGCATCGAGCACGCGCCCGGTCATTTTCACGCGCGTGAAGCCGGGGGAGACGCTGCTTCAGGACCCCGCTGCCGCGTAAGAGAAGCACATCGACGGATGAACGCGACGGCTGACGAATCGGACAATGCCAAGACTATCGATCCAGGAACTGACTGACCTCACCGCGGATGCGTTGAAGCGCGCCGGGGCCTCGAAATCCATGGCGCTCGCCGCCGCAAAAGCGCTCGTCGCCGCGGAAACTGAGGGCCTGTCCGGCCACGGCGTCTCCCGCACTGCCCTGTACGCGCAGCACGTGCGCGAAGGGCGCGTAGACGGCAGGGCAAAGCCTGTGATCGTGAAGCGCAAAGGCGCGACGTGCATCGTGGACGCACGCAACGGCCTCGCGTATGAGGCAAGCGCAATCGCCGTGGCGCAGGTCATCGAGCGCGCGAGACGCTACGGCGTCGCGTTTTGCGGCGTGACGAACAGCCACCACTTTGGCGCTGCCGGATATCACCTCGCGCCGATTGCGGAAGCGGGCCTCGTCGGCCTCGCCTTCACGAACTCGCCTGCGGCGATCAACGCATGGGGAGGTAAGCGCGCGTTCTACGGTACGAATCCCATCGCAGCAACATTTCCCAGGCGGGACAAACCGCCTCTCATTGTCGATCTTTCCCTGACCGAGGTCGTTCGCGGAAAACTCATGCTGTACGCCAAGGAGAACAAGCCGATTCCGCTCGGCTGGGCACTCGATCGAGAGGGGCAGCCGACGACGAGTGCGCAGGCGGCGCTCACCGGCAGCCTTTCAGCCATCGGCGGGATGAAAGGGACGATGCTCGCTCTGATCGTCGAGGTGATCTGCTGTGCGCTTACGGGGGCCGCTTTCAGCTTCGAAAACGACTCGTATTTCG
>JBKJPI010000078.1:0-5897 GCA_046595235.1 Burkholderiales bacterium
GTGGGAGCGAAAGCCCCGAGGCGTTCGGTAGATTCTTTCGTTCGGATTTCGAGCGTAACGCGAAGCTCGTCAAGATCGCCGGCGTGAAACCCGAGTAGCGGGTATTCGCGCGCACCCGATGTCTAGGGCTCGGCGGCTCGGCGGCAGGATGTAACGCCCGACCGCGCGGTTGCCGGATAAGCCCGACAGCCGCGCATTTTTGCGAATTTACGGCTTCTTCGTGTCGTTCGCGTCGTTGAAGGCTTCCTTCACATCTCCAAAACCCTTCTGTACTTTGCCCTCCACCTGATTCTTCAAGCCCTTGACCTGCTGTTTTTCGCTACCGGTCACCTCGCCGACTTTCTCCTGCACCTTGCCTGCGACATCCTTGACGGTACCCTTGATCTGGTCCTTGTTCATCGAAGCCTCCATTAGTCATTGATCGGATTAACGCGTTTGACGTGCTGCATTCAGCGTGCCGACGCATCAAGCTGCAGAACGCGCTCGCAGAGCCGAGCGGCCTGCGTCGACACACTGGAAGCCTGCGGAGGCCGCGTTCGCGACGGCCTCGCGTAACGTTTTGAAGTAAGCACCCGATATCGCGACCTCGGCCCCGTCTTTCGCGCGGCATCGCCAGTCCCACGGATGACCCGGGACTTGCTTTCCGTGGCAGCGGAATTCCCACTCGGCTGCAACTGCAGTGTTTGGAAACGGCTCCATTCGGCACGTCAGGCAGGAAGCGTACCCATGCGTTTCGTAGAGGGCAGCCCCGTCTGCTGGTATTCTCCTGCCGATGTCAGCTGCCGGTGTGCACACTCCGCTCAAAGTTCTGCTCATCGAAGATAACCGCGATGCGCGAACGACTCTGCGCATGCTTCTTTCGATGGCGTACGGGCACACCGTCCTGGAGGCAGCCGATGGCTCGAGCGGTGTCCAGTCCGCATTGGAGTCCAGGCCTGACGTTGCGCTGATCGACGTGGGGTTGCCGGACATCGACGGACACGAAGTTGCGCGCCGGATTCGTGCACAACTCGACAGCGCTATCGTCCTTGTCGCGCTCACGGGCTACGGGACAGCGGAAGATCAGCGTCTCGCAGTCGAAGCCGGCTTTGACGTGCATCTCGTGAAACCCGTTAAATCTGCAGAACTCGTGCGTATATTCGAGGGCATTGCGGCTTCACGCAAAGACAAAGCGTGAGCGAACGGCGTTCGTGGGACGGCATTTACCCCGTTACCCCGTTACCCCGTTACCCCGTTACTCGCCTTTGATGCCGGCGGCTTTGACGACCTTGCTCCACTTCACCATCTCGCGCTGAAGAAAGCGCCCGAGCGCCTCCGGTGTATCAGCGGCCGCTTCAGCGCCCGAGGTCGCAAGAATCTCTTTCATTTTCGGTGCGCGCAAACTTTCGATCACCGTCACATTGACGCGATTTATTACATCGCGAGGCGTAGCGCGCGGCGCCAGCAGGGCGTTCCATCCTGCGGCTTCGTAGCCGCTGATGCCGGCTTCTGCGATCGTCGGCACCTGCGGCAACTCTGAAGAGCGTCTGGCGGCAGTCACCCCCAGCGCGCGCAGTCTTCCGGCGCGAACGGGCGGCAGCGCCGCAGCGATCGGCGCGAACGTCATCGCGACGTGCCCGCCCATGACGTCGGCGACGGCCGGTGATGCACCCTTGTAAGGAACATGCCTCACATTCACGGTGCCCAGCATGTTGAAAAGCACCAGAGCCAGATGGTTGGAGCTGCCAATTCCGGCCGAGGCGGAACTCAGGGTGCCGGGCTTCGACTTCGCCAATGCGAGCAGCTCTTTCACAGATGACGCCGGAACCGATGGATGCACCACGAGGACGTTCATCATTGTTACCACCAGGCTTATCGGCGCCAGGTCGCGCATGAGGTCATAGCCGAGCTTTGGGTAAACGGCGGGGCTGCTCGAGAGCGCAGTCGTGCCCATGAGTAACGTATATCCGTCGGCCGGCGCGCGAACCACCTGCTCCGCACCGATGTTGCCGCTCGCACCGGGACGATTCGATACGATCACGGGTTGCTTCCAGCTGTCGCTCATTTCCCGGGCAACCGCCCGCGCGATGAGATCCACGGAGCCGCCGGCCGGAAAGGGCGCGACGATGACAACCGTCTTCTCAGGATAAGCAGGCAGCATCGGCGTGCCGGAGGTTTTGTCCACGGGCGAAGTCACCTGCGCCTGGAGCGAACCGGCGAGCATCAGCAGCAAACAGCCCAGGATCGAGTTTCTCATCACATCCTCCTGCTTTGCAGTCGTAAGCGGTGCCGCGAGGACGTGCCCCGTCGTTCAATAGTCTCTTTGCGTGGTCGGCATCGTTTGCGGTTAAATATGATGCGCCCTCGCCAGTCAGTTAAGGAGCCTCGATGTCCAGCGTGCCACAGACCGGAACGAAGCAGTATGTCTACGATTTCACGAGCATGAAGAAGGAAGCGCTGCTCGGAAAAACCTCGACATCCGAAGGCTCATCATTTACGGGCGAGCGCATTTACTGCGGTCTCGTCACCAAGAAAAAAGGCACGGGCTCCAAGGCCCACTATCATCCTGACGAGACGTTCAATTACGTGCTGAAAGGCGCGCTCAAGGTGAACATGGGCGGGCAGAATTTCGTGGTGCCTACCGGCTGCCTGCTGCATATCCCGCCAAACGAGGTGCACACCGCGGTAGCGACGGACGAAGGTGACGTTACGTACCTCGTCTGGCGCGATATCGTCAGCGAGAAAGCGGGTAAGCCTACGACGATCGAAGTTGGCGCCTAGAAGGTATCGGACCTGCCTCCGCACATACTCCAGGGACAGGCGGTTACGGACGACGCGCGGTTCCTTCTGTTCGTGGGGCGGTCAGGCCGGAGCGAACGCGCGCGCCGCCCTAATCGGCCTTCGCGCCGGACGCCTGCACGACCTTCCGCCACTTCGAGATCTCGCTCTTGATGTAGGCGCCGAACTCCTCGGGTGTGCTCGGCGCGGGGTCGAGGCCCTGCTTCAGCATCACATCACGCACGTCGGTCGCGTTGAGCGCGGCCACGATTTCGCGATTTAGAACGCGGATAATCTCCGGCGGCGTCCTGGCGGGGGCGACGAGGCCGTACCAGTTGTTCACTTCGAATCCGCGCAGCCCCGCTTCGTCCATGGTCGGCACTTCGGGCAGCAGCGAGGAGCGCTTCGCCGTCGTGACCGCGAGCGGCCGGATCCTGCCGCTTCTCACCTGGGGCATTGCCGTGATGACCGTGGCGAAGATCATCTGAAGTTGTCCTGACATGAGATCTATCATCGCCGGCGCGCCGCCCTTGTAAGGCACATGCACGGTTTTTACGCTCGCGGCCGTATTGAAGAGCTCGCCGGCGAGATGCCCCGCCGACCCGGTCTGCGCCGAGCCGAACAGGAGCTGCCCCGGCCGGGCGCGCGCAATGGCGATTAACTCTTTGAGTGATCTCGCCGGCAACGCGGGGTGCACGACGAGCACGTTGGTCGAATCCGCGGCGCGCGATATCGGCGAGAAATCACGCACCGGGTCGAACGGAAGGCTCGAATAAAGACTTGGGTTGATGGCGAGGGGGGCGATCGTCCCCATGAGGATGGTGTGGCCGTCCGGCGCGGCTTTCGCGACCATCTCCGACGCGATGTTGCCGCTCGCGCCTGCCCGGTTTTCGACGACGCAAGGCTGGCGGATCAATTCCGTAAGCTTGTTCGCGATGATCCGAGCGGTAATGTCGACGCCGCCCCCGGTTGCGCCGCCCACCACGATGCGGATAGGCTTCGAGGGGAACTCCGCCGCTGCGCCCGGGTGAATCACGGCCAGGAAAATCAGCGGCACCAAAGAAATGGCCTGCGAACGCACGCGACGACGCGACGTCATGACGCCTCCGTGGAAGCTGATGTTTGTTTCGCCGTTCATTATAGACGCGGGAATAATGGCGACTTGCACGCTGTTGATACCGGGTTGGCTACCTTGGAGCACGACCATGATGAATGGAAAACAACTTGCAATTGCAGGTTCGCTCGCCGTGCTACTTGGCGGCTGCGTGAGCTATACACAAGGCGAGCTTTCATCGATGTCGGTCGTGGACATCTGTGAGCTCGAATACGTGCAGCGCCCGAACCTTACTCCGCAAGGCCGGCAGGCGATTCAGAGCGAGTTGCAGCGGCGCAACGACAACTGCGGCAACCATGCGGCGCAAGTCGCGAAGCGCTACGAAGCTTTCATGTACAGCCAGACCTACAAGAACGACGACCCATGATTCATTCACATCGCGCCGCAGCGCGGGTGACGCTCACGATGTGAGGGTGACGTCGTCGCCGACGGCGATCTCGCCGCCGCGGCCCCGGGTAAGAAGTGCCACCGCGAACGTTGGCTGTTTTTGCCTGAAAGATTTGACGAGCGTTTGCATGACTGGGCGGTCACGCTCGCCGGTTCGTGGGTTGGCGTGCGTGGCAAGGCAGCGGGTCTTGGGCCTCGTGACGTCGAACCCCACGCTGCCGATACGCAGCGTCCTGCCGATCCAGCTCTGCTCTTCCCAGGCGGCGATGCCTTCGATCGCGATGTTCGAACGAAAGCGCACCTCATCTACGGCGCCTTCGCCGAGCGCCACACCGACTTCGGCGAGGCTCGCACGACTGTGCAGCGTGACCTCGCCTTTCTCGCTGTCCTGATAACGCGGTGTCACGCCGTCACCGATGAGCTCGAGCGGCGTGCGTTCCGGATGATCGTGAAGCGGGTTGTCCGCAAGGCCGAGCGTGTAGCGCTGCACCGCAGCCGCGAGTCGTTCGCGTCCCGCAGCGTCGAGTTTTTCGGCCGCGAGCACTTCGCCATCGAGCGCGATCTCGAGACGCCGCGAGTCTGAATCGAACTGCGCCTGGAGACGCGCGAGCCCCGGCGCATTCGCGAGTACCGCGAAACCGTACTTCCGGCTCCACGCCGTGTCGGGTAATCCCGAGTCGGCGAAGCGGAACGCAAGCGCACGATCTCCTGCGATGCGCCCTTCCGGAAGCACGGTCAGTCGCTCGCACACTTCAGGCGTGAAGCCTTTTACAGGATATCGATAAAGAGAGACGACGCGCGGCATAAGGCTATACGTCCGAAAGTGAAAATCTACTTTCGGCCGGAACAACAACGGAAAATTAGAACTCAAGGCTTGGGACGGCCCGGCGCCTTGAGCGCGAAAGAGCAACCAACGTACGACAGTGGAATCGTAACGTACAATAAAACTTCGTCCGAAAGTGAACATCTACTTTCGGCCGGCGTAGTTAGCACTTCAGGCTTGGGGCGGCCCGGCGCCTGAAGTGCGGAAAAACAACGTAGAACCGAGTGGTATGCAGAGCGCGATGGTTCTTTGTGCAGTTTCGTAGCAGTTTCGAGCTGAATCGGCTGGCTTCGCCAGCGATTCAGTTCAAATTGAAGTTCCGGCGCAAAGTAGGGGTTCACTTTGCGACGAAGGAATTATGAAGAAATACGACGAAAGCTCAGTCAAGAAACTGCGGGGCATCGAGCCGGTGCAGCGGCTGCCGGGGATGTACACCCGGACCGCTGATCCCACGCACATCACGCAGGAAGCGATCGACAACGCCGCCGACGAAGCCTTTGGTGAGCATGCAGACCGCATCGACGTCACGGTGCATCGCGACGGATCGGTTAGCGTCTCGGACAATGGCCGCGGCATTCCGGTCGGTCTGCATCCGGAAGAGAAGGTGCCGACGGTGCAGCTGGTGTTTACGGAGCTGCATGCAGGGGCCAAATTTTCAAAGACCGAGGCGGACGCCGCGTACAAGTTCTCCGGGGGTTTGCACGGCGTTGGGGTATCGGTGACGAACGCGCTGTCGGAGCGTCTCGAAGTCGAAGTGAGACGCGAAGCAGGCGTCCATCGCATCGTTTTCGAGAACGGCGGCGTTAAAGAGAAGCT
>JBKJPI010000063.1:0-2879 GCA_046595235.1 Burkholderiales bacterium
GCTCGACATGGGGTTTATCCACGACATCAAGCGAATCCTCGCGCTGCTGCCGAAAGCGCGCCAGAGCATGCTCTTCTCCGCAACATTCTCGGATGATGTGAGAGCGCTCGCAAATCAGCTTCTCAATCAACCGGGCTGTGTAGACGTTGCGCCGCGCAACACCGCCTCGGAGCTCGTCGAACAGACCGTGCACCTCGTCGCGAAAGATCACAAGCGCGATCTCCTGAGCCACCTGATTCGCGAAAACAAATGGGAGCAGGTGCTCGTTTTCACTCGCACCAAGCACGGCGCCAATCGCCTCGCAGAAAAGCTGGAGCGCGACGGCATTCCGGCCGCAGCCATTCATGGCAACAAGAGCCAGGGTGCACGCACACGCGCACTGGCCCAGTTCAAGGCGGGTGAAGTGCCGGTGCTCGTCGCAACCGACATCGCAGCCCGCGGTCTCGACATCGTCGAGTTGCCGCACGTCGTTAATTTCGAGCTGCCGAACGTAGCCGAAGATTACGTGCACCGGATCGGCCGAACCGGCCGTGCGGGCAGTACGGGTTCCGCTGTCTCGCTCGTCGATCCGGAAGAGGTGCCTCTTCTTCGTGATATCGAAAAACTGCTGAAGCACGCAATCCCGCGCGTGAGTGCGGAAGGTTTCGTGCCGCCTGCGAAATCAGCTAATGCCGAGCGTGAGGACGAACGCCCTCGTGGACGCCAGCCGCGTCAGAACCGCGAGCCGCGCGCCCGCGTTCAGCGAGAGCCGCGTAATTCGCCGCAGCGCGAGCCCCGCCGACAGTCGACCCCGGTTCAGCAAACCGCGGCGCAGCCGCGTGACGACTCGCGTGGAAATCGTGAGCAACAACCCCGCGGCCAATCCCGTGGCGGACGCTCCCAGCAGCCGCGTAGCGATTCGCGCGGCAACCGGCCGCCCCAACCGCGGCGGGCCGACGGTGAGCGGCCGCAGCACCCGCGCCGTGGCGATGGCGATCGCGATCGCAACCGCTCGCGTTCGGGAGGTCGAGGAGAAGCGGATGGCAACAGTGCGCGCCGGCAGGCCCAGGGCGGCGGTGAGGCCGACGGCAATAGAGCGCGTCCTCAGTCGCCGCAGGGGGAGGTTGACGGCAATCGCCTGCCCACCAACGGTCGCGATGCGAACCGCAACCGCGAGCCGCGTGACGATTCGTTCGGCAACCGCATCCAGCATCATCCAGGTCAGCGTAATCGTGGCGCGGGCAACGGCGCGGAAGTCGATGGCAACCGCGGCCACCATCCTCAGCAGCGCGAGCCCGTAGACGGCAATCGCGCGGACAGCGACGCGCAGACGGCACGCGAGGCATCCGAAGCCGCGCGGCACCAGGCGCAGCCTCAACCGGCCCTGTTCGCGCCGCGCCCGCAGGCGCGACGGCGGTAAGGGCGCGCCAGCCGCGGCAATAACCGAGCGGGCAACAATCGCCCGCAGCCGCGGCTCGGCAAACGAACAGAGGGCACCGAAGGTTCCCCTCCGTTACCTCCCCTCCTTCGGTTGTCGGAGCACTCTCGCGTCCGGCTAGACGGACGCGGCACTGAAGTTTGCTTCGGTGTGGTGTAGGTTGACGTCATTCTGGCGAGGGCCAGAATCCATTTTGACCTTTCGCTGCGGTTCAACGCGGTTCCGGCGCGGCAGCCGGAATGCATTTAGACTTTTGCGATGGAAGAAAAAGTCAGGCTTTCGAAGCTCATGGCGGCGCAGGGTCTGTGCTCCCGCCGTGAAGCCGACACGTACATCGAGCGCGGCTGGGTGTTCGTGGACGGCGAGCGCATCAGCGAGCTCGGGACGAAGATCTTTCCCAACCAAAAGATCACGCTCACCCGCGCGGCTGCAACCGAGCAGACAGCGCGCGTCACTGTGCTGCTCAACAAGCCGATCGGCTATGTCTCGAGCCAGCCGGAGCCCGGCTACAAACCTGCCGTTACGTTGGTGACACCCGATTTGCGCTGGCCGGAAGATCCCGCCCCGCAGCGTTTCGATCGAAGCCATCTGCAAGGTCTCGCCACCGCGGGCCGTCTCGATATCGATTCCACGGGGCTGCTCGTGCTGACGCAGGACGGCCGCATCGCGCGTCAGCTCATCGGGCAGGACAGCGGCATGGAAAAAGAGTATCTGGTGCGCGTGGAGGGCAGGCTTTCAGATAACGGCCTCAAGCTCCTCAATCACGGCCTGAGTCTGGACGGCGCACAGTTGAAGCCGGCACAGGTGACCTGGCAGAATCGCGATCAGCTGCGCTTCGTGCTCCGCGAAGGAAAGAAGCGGCAGATCCGAAGAATGTGCGAGCTCGTCGGGCTCGCAGTCACCGGTCTCAAACGCGTGCGCATCGGCCGGATACGACTGGGCGAGCTCCCCATAGGGCAGTGGCGTTATCTGGGCCCCGACGAAACCTTCTAGCGCGGTAGTGCGTTTGCTTCAGATCGCAGCGTGGACCACGTTTCCGTAGCGCGTTACTCCCAGCACGACCGATCCCTATTAATGCTAGCGCAACTCGTCGACCTTTAGAAACACCGTGCGCGCTTCCAGGCGCGGGCCGCCGGCGCTGCCGCGGATCACCTCGCGTTCGTTCCCCCGCTCATCGGCGCTCCCTGCAACTTCGATCCATTCACCGAGCCGGCCGGACACCGTGGTTGCGACGCGATGACTGTCGACTCCGCCTGACGTATCCGGCACGAAAGCCTCGCGCTGGGTGGACACTTCGAGCGTGACGCGATCGCCGGAGAGACGCGGCAACACGAGAAAGCCCGTAGTCGTGCTGCGGTAATCCACGCCCTCTATCACATGTTCGACGACGCGCCCACCGACCATCGAGCGCGTTACCCGTCGCTCGTTCACTGGCCGTGACTGACCGACCTGTATCAGCGCG
>JBKJPI010000091.1:0-4717 GCA_046595235.1 Burkholderiales bacterium
TAAAGGTCGAGCCGCCTGCGGGTGACACTTTGCGTGCCTGGCAGATTCAAGGCGTCCAGACCAACTGGAAGATTTACGCGCGAAACAAGAAGAGCCTCGGTCTCGAGCTTCGAAAGCCCGAAGCGCGTGCGCTTCTGCTAAAGCTTGTTCCCAGTGCCGCGATATTCGTGGAAAGCTTTCGCCCCGGTACGCTCGAAAAAATGGGACTCGGCCCGGAAGTGCTCTGGGCGAAGAATTCGAAGCTCATCATCGTTCGCATTTCCGGGTTCGGCCAGGAAGGGCCTTACCGCAGGCGCCCAGGCTTCGGCACGTTGGTCGAGGGCATGTCGGGCTTCGCATCCTTCAACGGCTTCGCCGATCGCGAGCCGGTGCTGCCGCCGATGTATCTCGCGGATACGCTGGCGGGTCTATACGGCTCGACTGCTGTGATGATCGCGTTGCGGGAAGTCGAGCAAAAGGGAGGCGCAGGCCAGATCATCGACCTGCCGCTCCTCGATCCCATGTTCGCAGTGCTCGGCCCGCAGGCGGCTAACTACAGACTCACCGGGAAAGTGAAGCCACGCACCGGAAGCCGCTCGACGAACGCCGGGCCGCGCAACGCGTATCTCTGCAAGGACGGACATTACGTCTGCCTCTCGGCATCGACGCAAAAAATGGCCGAGCGCGTGTTCCGCTCGATCGACCGCCCTGACCTCGCAGACAACCCGCGTTATCTTACGAATGAAGACCGAGTGCGCAATGCCGCTGAGCTTGATGCGATCATCGGGCCTTTCGTCGCGCAACGCACGCAAGCCGAGAACGTCGCGTACTTCGAGGAAGCTGAAGTCACCATCGGTCCGATCTACGACATCTCGCAGATCGTGGAAGACCCGCACATGGTCGAGCGTGAGCTCGTTGCGGACTATCCCGATACGGATATGGCATCGTTTCCAATGCACCACGTCGTACCACGACTCTCCGGGACACCGGGGTCGATTCGTACCATCGCCCCGCGCCTCGGTGAACACAACCGTGCGGTGCTGACCGAGCTGGGTGTCGAGGACGCGGAATACACAAAACTCCTGCAGTCCGGCGTCGCGTGCGAAGGCAAACCCGCGAAGCATGCGGCCGAAGAATAATTGAGCTGTTCACTCTCACCCCAACCCGCTCCCTGTGTCGTCAGGGCGAGGGCGGGCTCTTACAAAACACCCTGTCCCCGTCTCGGGGAGAGGAAAGGGTGAGGGGAGCTATGCGGTTGCTGATAAGCATTGCAGCTTTCATGATCGGCATTCTCTCGAGCGGCGTGTACGCGCAAGGCTCGTATCCGGTGAAACCGATTCGCATCGTGATCGGCACGCCGGCGGGCGGCGGCAGCGATCTCATGGCGCGAACGATCGGGCAACAGTTCACGCAGGCGTGGGGACAGCAAACGATCGTCGAGCCGCGGCCGGGTGCGAGCGGGAACATCGCCGCGGAGCTGGTCGCCAAAGCAGCACCCGATGGCTACACCCTCTACGTGCCTTACGGCACGCACACAGTTAACCCCAGTATTTATGCGAAGGTCGGGTATGACCCGATTCGCGACTTCGCGCCGATCTCGCTCATCGCGACGCAGTACAACGCTCTGGTGGTTCATCCCTCCATCCCGGCAAAGACGGTCAAGGATCTCATAGGGCTGGCGAGAAGCAGCCCGGGCCGGATGACGTATGCGTCGTCCGGAAACGGCAGCCCGACACACCTCGGGATGGAGCTCCTCAAGATCGCGGCGAAAGTCGATCTGGTCCATATCCCGTATAAAGGCGCCGCGCCGTCGCGCACCGATCTTCTCGGCGGCCACGTCGACACGATGTTCGACGTGCTGCGCACCGCATTGCCTTTCCATCAGTCGGGCCGCGCGCGGATACTCGCCGTTGCGAGCGAGAAGCGTTCAGCGCTGGCGCCGGAGATCCCCACCGTCGAAGAAAGCGGATACAAAGGCATCGTGGTCCTTACATGGCACGCATTGCTTGCCCCCGCCGGAACGCCCGCGGCGATCGTTCAGCAACTGCAGAGCGAGTTGCGGCGCACGCTGCTTGCGCCCGCACTCAAGGAAAAGTTCTCGAAAGACGGTGTCGAGTTCGTGGCAAGCGCGCCGGCGGAGCTCGACGCGTTCATGCGCGCCGACATCGAGAAATGGAAAAAAGTGGTGCAGACGGCGCGAATCCGCGCTGACTGAAGTCAACAGGGGAACACGCCTCATGGAAATCCCGCGCCTCAACGGCATTATCAAAAAGCTCGAGCAGGGCAAGAATACGTTCGTGAGTTTTGCGCCGCCTGATGTCGGCTACACGATCACCGCGGCCACCGAACCTTACGACGGCGTCGTGTTCGAGATGGAACACCAGCAGTACGATATCTCGACGCTTCGCAACTGTTTGCAGTACCTGCTCAATCGCAGGCAGATCGTGGAATCCGGAAGCCTCGCGCCTGCTGTGACGCCGATGGTGCGCATACCGCCGAATGGCTCGGAGATGAACCAGTGGGTTGCGAAGCAGGTGCTCGACAGCGGCGTCTTCGGAATCGTGTGGCCGCATGTGAGCACGGTCGAAGAGGCCTACAACGCCGTGGCTTCGTGCCGCTATGCACGCCCTGAGGGCTCGAAGCGCTTCGAGCCGCGTGGGCAACGCGGAGATGCGCCCGCAGCGGCCGCGCGCTACTGGGGCCTCACCGCGCCCGAATACTACGAGCGGGCGGACGTCTGGCCGCTCGATCCCAAAGGTGAAATCCTGGTTGCGATCATGTGTGAAGACGTGGTCGGTATGACGAACCTGCCGAAGATCCTGAAAGAAGTGCCGGGCATCGGCGCTGTCATCATCGGCGAAGGTGATCTATCCCAGAACCTCGGCTTCCCGCGCCAGTACAGTCATCCGACGGTGGCCGGCGCGATCAGCGAGATCCTCGACATCTGCAAGCAGGCGAAAGTCGCCTGCGGTCACCCCCACGTCGACGAGAAGAATGTGAAGGAAGTGATCGATCAGGGTTTCAAATGGCTCATGCCGAAGCCCGAGCGTACCAACGCGGCCCTTGCGATGGGCCGCATGCTGTCCTGAAGTCAGGGAATCAGAGACTGTTTTTTGGAACACAACGGAAGGAGAAATGCCATGAGTCGCCTCACGCTTCGTTCTGCCTCGATTGTTGCCTTTGCCGCATGCGCCACAGGATTCGTAACGAGTGCGCCAGTACATGCACAGCAGCCCACGTGGTCTCCGCCGGCGTCCTCGGAACGCTGCCCCTCGAAATGGGGCGCGGCGGACGAGCGCGGTTCGATGAACCACATGAAGCCCGCGGCAGTGATGGCCGCGACGAAGCTCATCCGCACGGGCGAAGTGATCGAGCTGGGCCATGTGCTCAATGGCCAGATGCCTTTCTCCGGCACGCGGCGCTTCGACATGCACACCAAACGCAGCTTCATGAATCCGCAGAGCAACCGGCGCGGATCGAACGAGGAGACAGTCGTCAGCGAGATCGGTCAGGTCGGCACACAGTTCGACGGTTTCGCGCACCAGACTCACGGGGATCTCTTCTATAACTGCGTCAAAGTGGACGACGTAGCGAGTCGCGCGGGATTCACCAAGTTCGGCATGGAGAAAGTCGGCACGATCATGACACGCGGGGTGCTGATCGACGTCGCTGCGCTGAAAGGCGTCGACATGCTGCAGACCGGCTATGAGATCACGATCGAAGATCTCCAGGCCGCGCTGAAGCGTCAGGGTACTGACTTGCGCGCCGGCGATGCGGTGCTCATCCACGGCGGGTGGGGCAAACTCTGGGGTAAGGACAACGTGCGCTATCAGACCGGAGGCCATGCCGGGATCGGTGTCAGGGCCGCTGAATGGCTCATCAAGCAGGACCCGCTCCTTCTCGGCGCCGATAACAGCACGGTCGAGATCTCCCCCAACCCCGACAAGCAGATTTCTCTCCCTGTCCACCAGATCGCGCTCGTGATCAACGGCGTGCACCTGCTCGAGAACGTCAAGCTCGAAGAGCTCGCTGCGAAGAAAGTCTACGAGTTCGCGTTCGTCATGCAGCCGCTCAAGATGCAGGGTGGCACTGGGTCTACGGTAGCGCCGGTGGCCGTACGTTAGGCAGCATGTAACAGCGCTCAAGGTGTATCAGGGACTCCGCCGGAAACTCGAAAAGCCGTGAAAGCGATTCAGATCGAGCGGTACGGCGGACCTGAAGTTTTGCTTCGCCGGGATATTCCTGTCCCGGTGCCGGGCGCCGACGAAGTATTGATACGGCTCGCGCACTCCGGCATCAACTTCATGGACGTGCATACGCGCGAAGGCAAATACTCGAAGTCGCGCACTTATCCTGTGCGTCTGCCGACGACGCTGGGGATGGAGGGCGCGGGGACCATCGTCGAAACGGGTGCTTCTGTCGACGACTTGTCGGTCGGCGACCGCGTCGCTTACTGCATCGCGTGGGGGAGCTACGCCGAATATGCCGCCGTGCCGGCGTGGCGCGTCGTCAAAGTACCGCATGAAGTCGGCCTCGACATGGCGGCGGCCTCGTTGTTTCACGGCTTTACCGCGCATTACCTTGCCCATGATGTGGCGCGCCTCGCGCCTGGAAGCACGTGCCTCGTCCACGCCGCATCGGGCGGCATCGGACAGATCCTGATTCAGCTTGCGAAGCGTGCTGGAGCCCGTGTTTTCAGCACGACAAGCACGCGGGAAAAGGAGGCGTACGCACGGCT
>JBKJPI010000156.1:0-15670 GCA_046595235.1 Burkholderiales bacterium
ATATCTCGAGCGCGAGCGCGAGCAGCCCGACGATCGCAATGATCATGAACCCTCTCCGGTCAGGATGCGGCCGAGCACCGCGAGCGGGTCATGCTGCTCGAGAGAGATCACGTAAGGCCGAATACGCAGCGTCTCGAAATCTCCGCCGAAGCGGTCCTTCAATGCCATCTCCATGCGTTCGAGGTAACCGCGCACTGCGGTATCGCTCGCAAGCGGCATGAGATTGGAAATACCTGTCGACTGGCGTTCGCCGCCGCCGAACTGCCATTGCACGTCGAATCGCCGGCGCAGACGTGTCGCGAAGAGAATCATGTCCACCCGCTCGGGATGGGCACCGAACTGCATCGCGACGCAGTGACTGTTGATTCCGAAGTCGCGCTGCAGGCGCATGAGCTTTACGAGCTCGTCTGCAAAGTCGTAGGTGACGCCCGGCACGTGGGTCATCACTTCGCCCACCTTTTCCGAGACGACGACGCTGTCGGCATACAGCCCGAGCAGCAGCGCCAAGGTGCGCAACGTATCTTCGTTCAGTGCAAAGAACGGAAGGCGCGTGACTACGAGGACGCCCAGCAGCTGGTCGCCGCTTGTGAGGATCGGGGCGACCACCAGGTGATCTGTCGGTATGTCCTGGCCCAGCTCTTCAGTCTGCAGATGCGCGAGCGTGCGTTTTTCCAGCGCATATTCAAGAAGGCTGTCGTTCGCCTTCACGGGCGGTGGATCGCCGAGCTTGCCTCGCTGAACGTAAGTCGCGCCGTCGATCTCGTACATCGCGGCGGCCTCGAGCTGGCAATGGTGCGCGAGGAGGACGAGGATTTCCTGGGCGGCAGGCAGCTTCGTGCCGGTTGCCGCCGGGTTGCGGACCGCCATCAGCATGCGCAGCTCGTACAGCGCGTCGCGCAGCGTCGCCGGTTGCGTGATGAGGTCGTGTTCCAGTGCGTCGTGCGAAAGGCGCAGCACATTGAGCTGGTTCATGATCCGCGTGAAACGCTCGGTCAGGTAAGCGTTCAATTCGCCGACCCGACGCAGCCGCGTGCGCCACGTGGTGCTGTACTCGCCTGCGATCATCACCAGGATGACGCCTGCAAGGAAATACAGCTTTGGAAACGGCGCGGCGGCCGGCCCGAGCAGGAACCAGGCGACGAGCAGAATCGCTGATGAAGTGATCCCTGCCATCACTCCATAGCGCATCGCCACCAGCACGGGTGCGAACCACGTCCACGGGAACTCGCCCTTGTTGATGAAGAACGGGTCCTCCGGCGACGCCAGCCAGCACAGCCCGATACCTATGATCGGGATCACGATCGCCTCTACCCATAGCAAGCGGTTGGCGAGCAACGGCGAAAACAAAGCGGAGAGCCGCGTCTCGCCGAGCAGTTCCTTCTGCGTACGATAGTCCATGCGCCGGCAGCTCCGTGCTTACGATGTAATGAGGCGTGACACGCTTAGCGAATCGGAGCCGAAGCGAGCAGCCCCCGGATCAGTTTCTGCGCTACGCCCGACAGTGCTTCGCGGCTCCAGCCGCTTCTGCCGCCGACACCGCTCCACACGACTGCGTTGTTTTGCAGATCGATGATGTGCAGCGCCACGCCGACCGCGGGCTCGCCGTCGATGCCGACCTTGTAGCGCCACTCGTCGACAGCGCCGTAGATCGCGTAACGCGCGCCCTGGGTGCGGGCCCACTTCTCCGCCTCATCGTACACCTTGCGCTCAGTCGGCTGAAGCAGGGTGTCCTGGTTCAGTGTCGCCGGATATCGCGTGAGGTCCGCAACACCGTAGGCGCGCAGCAAGCCTTCGGTGATCGCCTCGGCGCGCAATCCAGCCTGCGGCACCTCGGTGTGGTTCAGAACGGGCAGCATCACCCATTTCGCGTTGCGCTCTATTGCAGCGGAACCGCCCGAGTCAGTGGTCGCACAGCCGGTGGCGGTAAGCACGGCGAGCAGCAGGATGGAAAATATACGCACGATGGTCTCCCTCTTTTCAATACAACAGGTCAAAAGTTATCGAACAGATACATGTACCGCAAACCTAACTCGCGGACGACGTCTCCGGTCCCGCTACCGCCGCGTCCGGTCGAAGCATACAAGGTTACCCTGTCGCCCCCGATCAGACTTCCGGATACGCCCGCAAGCGCGCTGTAGCCGTTGCCGGTAACGGTGTTGTGCACCACGCCGACGTCGATGAACGGACGCAACGCTCGCGTGTAGTTGTTCTGGTAATAAGTGCCGAAGCCGGTATACAGCCCGACGTTTGAAAAGCTCGGCGGCAGGAAGAAGCTCGCGGTCGGCACGACGCCGGTGGGCGTCAGAACGGCAGTACCCGCATCGCCGCTTCCGTTGCGCGAGAAGTGATTGAACGAGCCCGCGGCCCTGATGTGGAAGTCCGGATATTCCGTGCGGAAACGATGACCCGCTTCCCACGTGAGGCCGTAGCTGCTGCCGATTTCGGTGCGATCGGTGACGGTGTAGTAGCGGTTACCGTAAAGCTGACCCAGGATGTATTCACGTTTGCTGAGCGTGTATTGCAGTCCGATGGTGGCCTGGTCACGAACGCCGCCTGCGGCGAGCCCTGACGTTTCCAGCGTGCGCTCGTTGTAGGCGAGGCCCAGTGTGCTGCCGACGCGCGTTCCGAGCGGATAGGTGTGAACCACCCTGGCGCCGGTGTGATCGGCCAGCGCTTCGCGATGAAAGAGTGTGAAGCGCGTTTCACCGATCGCATGCCGCCACAGCGCGGTTACGCCATACTGCCTATCGCTCGGCGGTACGTATCCCAACGCGAGTGTGTTGATGAGGCCCTGATGGATATCGCTCACGTCGAACGACATCCGCAGGCGCGGCGACAGCCAGACGGCCACTTCGCCCGTCCACTCGTGCCCGCCGATCGTTCCGCGGCGGAAGCTCGTGTACCCAGCCTGACTGTGGCTCACCATATCGAACGTGGACTGGGTGAGTCGCAGGTGCATCTCGTCATCGGTGGGGTAACGCTCGAGCTCGGTGAACGCGATATCCTGTGCGAGGCGGTATTGCTGTGTACTGCGCGCGGCCTGATGACGATCGTAACGAGGGATGGCGTCGGCGTACTGATCGAGCGCGCGCTGCATGGTTTCGAGGTCCTGGTGCGCAAGTGCCACCACCACCTCGGCCCACTTCGGTGCCGCGAGGCCGCGCGCATACTGCGTCCACAGCCACGCCTTCGACGCAATGTGCTGCTCGGTGCTGACGGTCCATGCAAGAACCAGCTCGCGAGTCGCGGCATCGACAACCTTGCGGTTCGGGTCCAGTGAAGTAGCGTCCGGCGGCGCATCCTGCCGCAGCAGATTGCGTATGACCGCGAGCCCTTCGTCACCCGGCATGAACTCGGCGGCCATACGGGCCTGCGCGCGAAGGAGTTCGAGCGGGGGGCGGTCTTTCTTGGCGATCGCCTGACGGATTTTCACCCACGCGTGCCGGCGCACGCGCCACGCCTCGTCTTTCTGCAGATTGCGATCGAGCGCATCGGCGTAATTGAGCAGCCACAGGTAATCGTCCGGATTGCGCATGACCACCTGGGCAAAATACGGAACGGCGCGCGCCGGCTCATCAAGCGATAGCCATGCGGAAGCGATGACACCCTGAAACTCCGGGTCGGTCTCGGCGAGCTTCAATGCGACAGGCATTTCGCGCCGCAGGAGCGCGAGCTCACGCCGGTCCATCAGGAAATACATCAGGTTCATGCGCGCGAAGCGATTGTTGGGATCGAGCCGCAGCGCTTCCCTGTAATCGGCCAGCGCAAGCTGCGGGCTGCCGGTCGCCGCGCGGTAGTCCGCCCTGATCAGAAGGAAGCCCGGATTAGCGACGAGCTCGCGCTCGGTTTCCGGCGACATGCTTCCAAGGATCCGGCGCATCGCCGCGAAATCCCGCCGCTGGCTGTGAATGCCGAGCGCGGTGAGCAGAAGGTGCGGCGCGTTGAAGCGCTGATGTGCCGCTTCAGCAAGCCGCGCTGCAGCTTCGGGCTGGCGCGGTGCGAGCAGCTGCACGAGTCGCGTGAAGTCGTCGACGTTCGCCTTGGGATGCGTGACCAGACGCTCGTACGCCACCTGTGCCGCGGTATCGTCGCGCATTCTCAGCGCAAGATCACCCATGAGCCGCAGGTACTCCACATCGTCGGCAGGCGCCTGAGTCCGATACTTCTGAAGGATGTCGTAGGCTTCCCTGAACTCGCCCCGCGCAATCAGAAGACTTGCCAGATTCGTCACGCGCTCGGTTGTCGCCGGGGTCTGCGCCAGCAAGCGTCGTTGCGCGGTAATTGCGCCGTCCAAGTTGCCCGTAGCTTCATGCAGCCGCGCGATCGCTTCGAGCAACGCCGGACGTGGTCTGCGTGCGTATTCCTGCTCGAGGAACTCAACACCTTCCTTGGGACGGCCGACGCGCTCGTACACCGAAGCGATGGCGTTGAGCTGCTGGTCTGAGAGCGTGCCTTTGCCCGCCTGATAGCGCATGGCTTCGAGCACGGCTTCGTCGTTCAGCGATCCTGGTGCGATGCGAAGCACCGCGGCCCATGCATTAGGACTGCCCGTACGGCGCGCAATGAACAACCATTGCTCGACCGCCTCGCCTGATTTGCCGCTCCACTCTGTGACCTGCGCGAGCCGCTCGCGCCATTTCAGATCGTTAGGAACCTGATCGACGGCGGCGCGTGCAACGCGATACGCGTCCTGAAGATTGCGGTTACCCAGAAAGACGTCGTACGCGAGGGCGTAATCCTCGGCGTCGTATGGACGCATGCCCGATGGCACCTTGGGCCGAGGTGCTTCGTCGCGCTCGGCAGCCGCCGCTGAAGGAATGGCAAACGACAGCGCAGCCACCAGCCATCGCTTGATCGTGCCCGCTTCGCTCATCCGCAGAAGGCGCTTGGCGTAAACCTGCGCGCGCGGCATGTCGTTCGCGGCACGTGCGAGACGGATCATGAAGTGCAGCGTCTGGTCGTCGCTGCCGAGACTACCGAGATTGCTTTCCGCCGCAACCAGACCTTCGCGCACCATATTGCCAGCCTGATAAGCCTTTACCGCCTGCTGCAGGTAATAGCGCTGATCCGCGGCATTGGTGGCCCGCGCCTTGGCGGCGAAATACATTTCGGCGGCGGTCCTGTATTCGCCATCCGCAACTGCCTTGGCTGCTACATCATCGACACCACCCCGGCCTGCGGCGCTATCGCTACGCACCGCGCGCAGATAGAGATCCGAGCGGAGCTTTCGCGCCTGGAGCTCGCCAGCAACGTTTGCAAGATCGAGGAGCCCCGCGGAGTCCCACTCATACTGTGACATCGCCACGAGCTCCTGGCGCAGGCGCTCAGACTCTCGCACCCGCTCGTTAGAGCCTGCCGGAAAGGCATACATCTGCTTCATCTGGAGCTTGAAGTCCTGCAGCCGCGCGCGCTGGCGAACTGCCGGATCGGGCGAGTTGTACAGCGACTCGAGCGCTGCACGCGCTTCGGTGATCTTGTTGAGCTCGGTGTGCCGTTGAGCAAGCTTGAACCTCACGGCGGTGTTTTGCGGCTCGCTCTTCGCCTGCGTTTCGAGCTGCGCCACCACAGCATCCGCCGGCGGCTGTTGTTGCTGCTCAGTGCGCGGTTGCTGCCCCGGCGTCGCGCGCTGCTCGATCAACGCGTTGCTCGTCAATAACCCGCGGCCCGGGAAAATGAGCACCAGCGTGACACCGACGGCGATTGCGATGCCGAGCAGCGTCCACAGCGACGTCAGACGCTGTCGCGGCGGCTCAGGATGCGCGGGTGATCGAGGATCGTTCGATTGCATTTTTCTTGGGCTCGTAGCGCGTGAGGCCGCCTGCGACGGCGCCGGAAAGTGACTTATGCCCGCGGTCTTCGAGGCGGGCAAACGGTTCGAGTCCCCGACCGACGGGCCGTGAGACTGAAAGCGGCGGCAGCGCAAGCGCGCGGCGTATGAATTCGGTGGGCTGGATGAGCCAACGCTCGCCGCCCGCGCCAATAGCCGGTGCTGATTCGTAAGGCGTCAGTACGTAACCGCCCCAGGGCATCAGCGCGGCGGCGTCCATGATTTCTCCGCTGTCGGTGCGAAGCCGGAGAAGCATGACCGAAGGCTGATTTGCGCGAAGGGGGGTGAACGACCTGATGTCCGGCGGGGGCAACGGTGAGGTGCCGAGCAGCGCATCGCGCACTTCGACCTTCAGCGGCTGAGGCAGGCGCGCCTGCCCCGCGGTGAGACCGAACGTGGCAGCCAGCGCATCGTTGAGCGGAAACGGGAAGTTACCGAGCACGGCCATGCGCATTCCATGTTCACGCTGCCGTGTCAGCCACTCACGCACGCCGGGTTTGCGCACCGCCTGGTCGTCGGTGAACCAGCTGACGATGCCCGCGTAACGCCCAACGAGCGGATACTTCGGAAGCGGATTGTTGATGTCGAGATATTCGACTGTATAACCGAGCTGGTTGAGCGGCGCTCTCGCCTGCGTCTGGATACGGTTCGCGTAAAACTTGGCGTCTCTTGCAGACGCATCGTGCAGCATCAGCACCTTGCGCGGTGTGATCTCGAGGTTACCCACCCCTACCTGGTCGAGTTCGGAGTTCGTGACCCAGGGAATGAAGCCGTGCTCGGCGATTTTGAGCGCGGTCGCGCGCGCAAGATCGCGGCGAGCGGGCGGCGCATATTCGATGGCGATCACCGGAAGCTTGTATTCGTCGCGCACGCGTTCGAGCTGCTGCAGAAGCCACGTGCGATCCGCCTGCGAGACCTCGGTATAGACCTGGTCTTTCTGGTTCCAGCCGCTATAGATGGACTCTGCCGCAACCGCGTACGCCTCTCCATAAAGCTCAGGCAATACTTCGAAGCCGCGATTGAAAATGAGCTTCGCCTGCGGGAACCGAGCGCGCAGTGCGCGGATCGTGGCGGTGAGGCCTTGCGCCTGGCTTGCGCGATCTTCGTCGGTTTTCGAGATCAGGTGAAAAGAATCAAGCGTGTCGAGAAAGAACCCGCGATAGCCCGCGTTCCACAGTGGTGAAACGATGCTGTCGACGAAGAACTGCGCCCACTGGGGATGGGTCTGATCGACGACGTGGCTTTTCCAGTCCGCGTTGGCGCCTTTTATGACGCCTTCAGGCAGCGTCTTGGCATACGGACGATCGAATTCGATTTCGCCGACCGACAGGTAGGCGAAGATCTGATTGCGTGCCTTCGCAGGACGCGGCGATCCGGTGTTATGCGCGGGCTCGACGACTACGATGTCGTATGCCTGCAGCTCATCCCACGGGGTGTTTGCGCCGTAGTAGAAAGCCACATTGGGTGCCGCCCCTGCCACCGACAGGCCGAACCACAACAACAACCCGACGCCGATTTTGAACATCGCGAATCGCATCGGTGATTCAGCCCTGAGTAAAGTCGGGGTCGGTACAGCAAGGACTATGCCCGATGAATACGCTGACATTGTTTTGATTGCTGGCTGGAGTTGATCCAGCTTCGGCTTCGAATTACACACGAATGCTCTTGCGCGGCCGTGACGTGGCCGCAACACGACTGAAAACAGACTGACTCCCCTGGCGCTGCCTCGCACCCCCTGCTATGGCAGCGCCCCCCTACCCTGTCCGAAATCGGACGTGCACTATTTCACCACACTCCGAGCCGACCGACGTTCCCCTGAAAAAATTCTTCTGAACGTCGACTGTCGAAAAAGCCCGCCGAATCTAGCGCACGCCGAATACTCGCGTCCATGACGACCGGATCGCTCAAGTGGAAAGTGTCACATCGCGCGGCACTTCACTCGGCGTCCGGTGATCGGCGCATCTCGACAAAGCCCATGCCACATGCTCGCGAACGAGTGCGGATGGATGGTCGCTGCGCGATTTCAGTACGTCCTCGAGCACTGCTGCGGTGTGCGTTCCGGCGAGTTTCGAAAATGCGTTGCCGATGCCGACCGCCAGATTCCGAAGCCACCGATCATAACCGATGCGATGAATCGCACTGCCGGCGAGCCGCGCGTGAAATTCTTCTTCTGTCCATGCAAAGAGCGTCGCAAGCGTCGAGCCGTCGAGTCCGTGACGCACGGCAAAGTCCGGCTCTGCCGTGACCTTCGCGAAGCTGTTCCAGGGGCAGACGAGCTGGCAGTCGTCGCAGCCGTAGACACGATTCCCGATCAGGGGCCGTAAAGCTACAGGTATCGAACCTTTGTGCTCGATGGTGAGGTAAGAGATACACCGCCGCGCGTCCAACTGATACGGGGCAACGATTGCGCCAGTCGGGCATGCATCGATGCAGCTTCTGCACGTCCCGCAATGCTCGGCCGTCGGCGTATCTGCCGGAAGCGGCAGGTCGGTATAGATCTCGCCGAGAAAAAAATACGATCCCGCCTCGCGGTTGAGCAGCAACGTGTTTTTGCCACGCCACCCCAGTCCGCCTTTCTCCGCCAGCGCCACTTCCATGACCGGGGCGCTGTCCGTGAACGCGCGATAGCTGAACGGGCCTATCGCCTCGGTAACCCGGTCCGCGAGACGCTGGAGCCGTCGACGCATTACCTTGTGGTAGTCGCGGCCGAGCGCGTAGCGCGAAACATACGCCAGCGTGGGTGCGTCCAGCACACCGGCAGAGGGGATTGCGTCCGGCAGGTAGTTCATCCGCGCCGAGATGACGCGTATCGTGCCCGGCACGAGCTCAGCAGGCCGCGAACGACGCGTGCCGTGCGCAGCCATATAATCCATGTCGCCGTTCCAGCCTCGCGAGAGCCACTCAGCGAAGCCCGCTTCGGCATCACTCAAGTCGCAATCGGCGATACCGATCTGCTGGAAACCGAGCGCTTCGCCCCAGCGCCTGATATCGCCGGCAAGGGCGCCAAGGTCCGGGGTGTCGGCAGTGGTCTCGATACTTTGCATAATTCCGATCATAAGCTGCAAATAGCCCGGTTTCTTGCCGCCCCGGCTGACACGCTTGCTCTTGGCGGCGCGCTGTCGCACGTGCTGGAGCCCGGGCTCGTTGTCTACCTGATTGGCGACCTCGGCGTTGGTAAGACCACGCTCGCTCGCGGCATCCTCCGGGCACTCGGATTTACCGGCCGCGTGAAAAGCCCGACCTTCACGCTGGTTGAACTTTACAAATTTTCTAAGTTATACTTGTATCACTTTGATTTTTATCGGTTCGATGACCCGCAGGAACTCGGCGACGCGGGCTTTCGTGAGTACTTCGACGGCACTGGCGTGTGCCTCGTCGAATGGCCCGAAAAAGCGTCCGGTCTCCCAGCCGCGGACGTGAGCATCGAGATGCGCTTGAGCGGCGGCGGACGCCGTGCGGATCTGCGGGCGAATACGGAGGTAGGGGTCACGTGTCTGGAACGGCTGCAGCACTCGAGCACGACCTGACAGCGCAACGAGCGCCCTGCCTGCGCGCAGTTACCACGCTGACGTTCTTCGCTGTTCTGCTCCTGCTTTGCGCGTACGGCAACGCGCTTGCAGCGCCCGCCGTTAGCGTTGCTTCGACCCGCGTATGGCCCGCCCCTGATTACACGCGCGTGACCTTCGAATCGGCCTCGGCGATTCAGCACAAGGTTTTTACGCTCGAAAACCCCTATCGCCTGGTGCTCGACCTCGAGGACGTCGAAATCAGCCCGGCGCTCTTGAGCCTCGCCGAAAAAATCGCGGACAGCGATCCATACGTGAAGGCGGTCCGCGTCGGACGCTTCAAGCCGGGAACGATCAGGCTCGTCTTCGATTTGAAGGCGAGTGTGAAGCCGCAAATCTTTACGCTCGCGCCCGTCGGCACCTACAGCCACCGTCTGGTGCTCGATCTCTATCCGCTCGTTCCGCCCGACCCGCTGCTGGCTTTCCTCGACCGGCACCAGGCGGATCGCGGGGCGCAGTCCGGGGCCGAGCGGCCGCCGGCGAATGACGGCGCGGCCAGCCGCATGGACCCTGACTTGGGCATCACCCCCCCGTCACCACAACTACCCCCTGCCGCGAGACCCCGAGCTCCGGGCAGCAGGGTCATCGTCGTCGTGATCGATCCCGGCCACGGCGGCGAAGATCCGGGTGCGCTCGGGCGCAGCGGTCTGCAGGAGAAAGACGTTACGCTGGCGATCGGCCGCAAGTTGAAGGAGCGCATCGACCGTGAGCCGAACATGCGCGCCGTGCTCACGCGCGACGGCGACTACTTCATACCGCTGCAGATGCGGGTGCAGAAGGCGCGACGCGTAAACGCCGATCTCTTCGTTTCAATCCATGCGGATGCTTTCGACAAGCCGCACGCGCGGGGCTCGTCGGTGTTCGCACTGTCGGAGCGCGGCGCGACTTCAGTGGCCGCGAGATGGCTCGCCAAGCGTGAGAACGATGCCGATCTGATCGGCGGCGTAAACCTGGATGTCAAAGACCGTTACCTCAAGCAGACGCTGCTCGATCTTTCACAGACCGCCACGATCAATGACAGCTTGAGGCTCGGGAAAGCAGTGCTTTCGGAGCTTTCCGAGATCAACACACTTCACAAAAATCACGTGGAACAGGCGGGCTTCGCCGTATTGAAAGCGCCTGACATTCCATCGATTCTTGTCGAGACTGCGTTCATCAGCAATCCCGAGGAAGAAGCAAAGCTACGCAGTGACGGCTTTCAGACGAAGCTCGCCGAGTCACTCGTTCAGGGCATCAAACGTTATTTCTCGAGAAACCCGCCGCTCGCACGCGAGCGCGTAGTGCTCAACCGTTAGCTTCAGGCGGATTTCAGCCCCACCAGGACTTCATCCAGCATCTTCTTCGCGTCGCCAAAGAGCATGCGGTTGTTTTCCTTGTAGAAGAGCGGATTGTCCACGCCGGCATAGCCCGACGCCATGCTGCGCTTCATGACGATCGAAGTTTTGCCTTTCCAGACTTCCAGGACCGGCATGCCTGCGATCGGGCTGCCGGGGTCTTCCTGCGCCGCGGGATTCACGATGTCGTTGGCCCCGATGACCATCACCACGTCGGTCTCCGGAAAGTCTTCGTTGATTTCGTCCATCTCGAGCACGATATCGTAGGGCACGCGCGCTTCGGCCAGCAGCACGTTCATGTGCCCCGGCATGCGTCCCGCGACCGGGTGAATACCGAAGCGCACGTTGATGCCTTTGTCGCGCAGGTGCCTGGTGATTTCGTAAACCGTGTGCTGGGCCTGCGCCACCGCCATGCCATAGCCTGGAACGATCACGACGTTCTTCGCTTCGCGGAGCAGCTCCGCGGTATCCAACGCTGTGATGGGAAAGACTTCCCCCGCGGGCTCTCCGCCGCTCGCCGCGACCGGCGCGCCGCCGCCCGTTCCGAAACCGCCGGCGATCACGCTCACGAAGTTGCGATTCATCGCGCGGCACATGATGTACGAAAGAATCGCCCCGCTCGAGCCGACCAGCGCACCGGTAACGATCAGAAGATCATTGCTCAGCATGAATCCGGTCGCCGCCGCCGCCCATCCGGAGTAGCTGTTGAGCATAGACACGACCACGGGCATGTCCGCGCCGCCGATCGCCATCACCATGTGTATGCCGAAGAGCAGCGAGATCACCGTAAGGACGATGAGCGGCGTCATCCCCTGCGCAACCGACTGCGTCTGAATGAATTGCGCGCCGAACCAGATCACTGCAAGCAGGCCTGCGAGATTCATCCAGTGCCGCCCCGGCAGCAGCATCGGTTTGCCGCCTATCTTTCCCGAAAGCTTGCCGAACGCGATCAACGAACCCGAGAACGTGATGGCGCCGATCAGGATGCCGATATAGATTTCGATTTCGTGGATCGTTTTTTCGGCCCCCTGATGCTGTGCGGTGGCCGCGGGATCGATGTAATTCGCGAAGCCGACCAGCACGGCGGCGAGACCGACCAGGCTGTGCATCAGAGCCACGAGCTCGGGCATCTGCGTCATCTTGACGACGCGCGCGGCGTACAGGCCGATGCTCCCGCCGACAACCATTGCGCCGATGATCCACGGGTATCCGGCCGAGGCAACCTGCGGGCCAAGCAGTGTGGCGACCACGGCAATCGCCATGCCGATCATGCCGTAGAGATTGCCGCGGCGCGAAGACTCGGGGTTTGAAAGCCCCCCGAGGCTCAGGATGAAAAGAATGATCGCGCCGACGTAGGAAACCGTCGCAAGAGTTGCTGACATTGTTTTTTTCTGTCCTTACCGGCGGAACATGTCGAGCATGCGCTGGGTCACCGCAAAGCCCCCGAACATGTTGATGGTGACGAGCGCGATACTGACGACGGCGAGCCCGACGATCCATGTCTCCGGCCGGTCACCGCCGCCCGCACCCGGCGGTGCGACCTGCACCAGCGCGCCTATGCAAATGATGCTGCTGATTGCGTTGGTCACGCTCATGAGCGGCGTGTGCAGCGCCGGTGTCACGTTCCACACCACCATGTAGCCGACGAAGCAGGCGAGCACGAAAACGGTGAAGTGCGCGAGGAACGCCGCAGGTGCGGTGGCCCCGAGAAATGCAAAAATGATCGCGCCGACGAGAAATACGATCGCCGTGCTGCGCGCGGAGCCCGGCGCACCCGCGCCGTGGCCATGTCCCTTTGAGGCGACCGGCACCGCGGGGACCGGCTTGGCTGCGCTTGCGGGAGGGGCCGCTGACAGTTTCGCGGGCGGCGGCGGCCACGTGATGGCGCCCTCCTTGACGACCGTTGTGCCGCGGATCACCTCGTCATCCATATTGACGTCGATCGTGCCGTCTTTCCCCTTGCAAAGCTCTTCGGCGAGGCGCAGGAGATTGTTCGCGTACAGGGTGCTCGACTGTTTAGCGAGTCGGCTCGGCAGATCGGCATAGCCGATAATCGTGACACCGTGTTTCACCACCACCTGATGCGGCACCGTGAGCTCGCAGTTCCCCCCCTGCTCGGCCGCGAGATCGACGATGACGCTTCCCGGGCGCATCGACTGCACCATCTCCGCGGTGATCAGCTTCGGGGCGGGTTTGCCGGGAATCAGTGCGGTCGTGATGATGATGTCGACGTCCTTCGCCTGCTTCGCAAAGGTATCGCGCTGCGCTTTCTGAAAACCTTCGCTCATGAGCTTCGCGTAGCCGCCGACGCCCGAGCCTTCTTCCACGTAGTCCACGCCGACAAACTCCGCGCCCATCGACTTGACCTGGTCAGCCACCTCAGGGCGCGTATCGTTCGCCCTCACGATCGCGCCGAGACCCGATGCCGTGCCGATGGCCGCCAGCCCTGCTACGCCGGCGCCGATCACGAACACTTTGGCCGGCGGAACCTTGCCCGCCGCCGTGATCTGGCCTGTGAAAAAACGGCCGAAGTGGTGTGCAGCCTCGATCACCGCGCGATACCCGGCAATGTTTGCCATCGACGACAGCGCATCGAGCTTCTGCGCGCGAGAGATGCGGGGCACGCTGTCCATCGCAAGCACGGTCGCCTTTCTCGCGGCGAGCCGCTGCATGAGCTCCGGGTTCTGGGCAGGCCAGATGAAGGAAACAACAGTCTGGCCTTCGCGCACGAGATTCGCTTCGTCCGTGCTCGGCGCGCGCACCTTGAACACGATATCGGACATCGACCACAGAAGTGCAGCGTCTTTCACGATCTCTGCACCCGCCACACGGTAGACCTCGTCGCTGAAGTTCGCGGCATCACCGGCACCGGATTGCACGGCCACCTTGAAGCCGAGCTTCACCAGCTTCTCTACAGCATCGGGCACAGTCGCCACGCGTTTCTCGTCAGGCGCTGTCTCTTTCGGCACCCCTATCAGCTGAGACATGAATTTCCCGTATCGATGTTGGAGTTTTTCGAAGCGTGCGTGAGCGCGATTATAGGATCAAAGCGCGAGGGGTGACGCGCGCACCGCCCGTTATAATCGGCCATGCCACTGATCAAGGTATTGCCGGAGCTTCTGGCGAACCAGATTGCCGCCGGCGAAGTGGTCGATCGACCGTCGTCGGCGCTTAAAGAGCTGCTCGAAAACAGTCTCGATGCCGGCGCGCGTGAGATCGCCGTCAGTATTGCATCGGGCGGAATGCAGTCGATTCGGGTCAGCGATGACGGCTGCGGGATTGCGCATGAAGAACTGGCGCTTGCACTCGCACGCCACGCCACGAGCAAGATTTCATCGCTCCTCGATCTGGAGTGTGTCGAGAGCCTCGGTTTTCGCGGAGAAGCGCTGGCGAGCATAGCCTCCGTCTCGCGTCTGACACTCACAAGCCGGACGGCCGCCGATAGCCACGCCTGGGCCGTGCTGGCGGAAGGACCCGCGATTGCCGCGCCCGAGCCCGCGATGCTGGCCCAAGGCACGGCGATCGAGGTGCGGGACCTCTACTTCAATACGCCTGCGCGCCGAAAGTTTCTGAAATCCGAAGCGACCGAATACGCGCACTGCGAGGAAGCTTTCAAGCGCGTTGCCCTTTCCCGTGCCGACGCCGCGTTCACTCTGCAGCACAACGGGCGTGCTCGCTGGCACCTCAAGAGCCAGAAGCCCCGCGAACGCATCTCAGCGCTTCTGGGAACTGATTTCAGCACCGCGGCGATCGAGCTCGACGAAGACGCTGGGGCGATAAAGCTCTCCGGATGTGTGGGCTCGCCGGAGGCGGCCGGCGCGACGCGCGCAGCACAGTATGTTTTCGTGAACGGCCGCTATGTGCGCGATCGCCTGCTTGCGCACGCCATCCGGCAGGCCTACGAAGACGTTCTGCACCATCAGCGCCACCCTGCGTACGTCCTCTTCCTCGAGGTGGAGCCTTCGACAGTCGATGTCAACGTACACCCGACCAAGATCGAAGTGCGGTTTCGGGATTCACGGGCTGTGCATCAATTTGTTTTCCACGCGGTGAGCAAAGCGCTCGCGCGCACCGCAGCGGGAACCGCTGCGCCTGAGGCGCAGGCGCATTCGGCCGCCCAGCTCCGCGCAATGCCTCCGACCTTCGGCTACGCGCGGCAGAACACGATGGCCCTCGGGGTCACCGAAGCCGGCAGCTTCTACGACACGCTTTTCGGCTCGCGCAGCACCCCGGACATGCCGCCGGCACCGAGCGACGACGAAAGCTCGATGCCGCTCGGGTCCGCGCTCGCGCAACTTTCGGGTGTGTACGTGCTCGCACAAAATGAGCACGGCCTCATCGTCGTCGACATGCATGCAGCGCATGAACGCATCATGTACGAAAAATTGAAGCTCGCGCTCGACGATAGCCGCATTCCAATGCAACCGCTCCTGGTGCCTGTGGTGTTCACAGCCGAAACGCTCGAGGTTGCCGCTGCGGAAGAGGAGCGCGAGACGCTGCTCACGATCGGCTTCGACGTGGCGCCTGCGTCACCCTCCACTCTCATCGTCCGCGCTGTACCCGCGATGCTTCTGGACGCCGATGCGCGAGAGCTTGCTCGTGACGTGCTGCGCGAGCTCTCGGAATTCGGCGCGAGCCGCGTCCTCACCGAGCGCCGCAACGAGCTCCTCGGGACGATGGCGTGTCACGCGGCTGTGCGGGCAAACCGGCGGCTCACGATTCCTGAAATGAACGCGCTGCTTCGGGACATGGAACGCACCGAACGTTCCGGTCAGTGCAACCACGGCCGTCCGACGTGGCATCAGATCTCACTGAGTGAGCTCGATAAGCTCTTCATGAGAGGCCGCTGATACAAAGGGCTATGGCGAATCAGGCGAAACATCCGCCGGCAATATTGGTGATGGGGCCCACGGCGAGCGGCAAGTCGGCCGTGGCGCTCGAGC
>JBKJPI010000093.1:0-15584 GCA_046595235.1 Burkholderiales bacterium
CCTCTCGACACGAGCCAGGCGGATCATCTGGCTGAACCCGGAACACCGCTCCTCCTGGGGCACAGGCGATTCCGACATATATCGCTACGCGCCTTATTGCAGCCTGGTGCGGGTATGCAGCACGCTGAATGACCTGGAGCGCGTTATTGCCGATCTTCTGGACAACGCCGCCTGATAGAGGCAGCGCCCGGGGTGTGCTAACGCCCAGAGATCAGACGATCGTTAACTCTGAAGGACGCAGCAGCAGCCTTATTTCGCGTAGCTGTCTGGATTTCGAGTGAATTTGTTGCGGCAGGCCAGCGAGTCGAAGTAAAACCATGTGCCGTCGTGGAATTGCCGCGTACCGGCTTTCGGGTCAACTTCTTTCGCACCGCCGGGAGTCATACCGGTTTGCGTCTTGGCAGCCGCTTCGTCAACGGGCTGTTGGCATACTGGGCATTTCGCCATCTTGGATTTCCTTTTTCGTCAGGCAGTGGCTGTGGCTGGAGCGCGGGCATTCAAGACAGGCACCGCGCCTGCCTCAGGAACGACGGGCACAGGCTGCCCCAGCACGACTTCGCCGGGAACATCGATAAGTGCGTGCGCGATGCGCGCGCGGTGCTCGAATGCGGTGCCCATGCGCATCGTCCAGGCAGACACCCGCCGAAACCAGAGCTGGAGATCGAACTCCATCATGAAGCCGATCCCGCCGTGAATGCTTTGCGAGTTGCGGACGGCGGCCTCGCACTTCTCGTTGCAGAACGCCTTGGCCTGCGATACTTCCACTGAGGCAGGGAGGCCCTGGTCGATCTTCCACAGGGCTTCGAAAGTCAGCAGCTCGGCGCCATCTACCCAGATCTGCATGTCGGCGCAGGTGTGCTGAACCGACTGAAAAGCACCGATGGGCTGACCGAACGCTTCACGAAACTTCGCGTATTCGATCGCCATCTCGATGTCTTTCCGCGATGCGCCGACAATCTGCGCACAGAGCAATGCGGTGCCCCGGTCGAGCATGCGCTCGACGATCGGCCAGGCTCCGCCGACGGTTCCGATGACATTGGCTTTGGGAACCCGCACATCGCTGAACGACACCTCGCTCTGCTTATCCTTGGCGAGCGTGATAAGCGGGGTGTGGCTGATCCCCTTTGAGCGCGCGTCAACTACGAAGAGCGTGAGACCCTCTGCGCCTTTCGAGCCCGGCGTGGTTCTCGCTACTACGAGGCAGTGATCCGCCGCCGGGAAGTTGTCGACGAAGAGCTTCGTGCCTTCGAGAACGAATTGGTCATCCTGCGCGCGCGCGCTCATCTGCACGGCTGCGGGGACGTAACGCGGATCGCGCTCGATGAACGACCACGTCAGCACCGACTTGCCCGACACCACATCAGGCAGATATTTCTGCTGCTGCGCCTGCGTCCCGTCGCGCGCGATGGTGAGAGACGCGACCGCAGTGCTATGAAGGGGCAAGGGGGCAAGCGCGCGCCCCGCCTCACGCAGGACCAGTCCTAGATAAACCAGAGGCATATCCGATCCGCCGACGCCTTCCGGGAGGCACATGCCCTGCCATCCAAGCTCGGCTACTTTTTCCCAGAGCTCTTTGGGATAGCCGATCGGATCGATCTCCATCGCACGAACCAGCGATGTAGGGCATTCCCCATTCAGGAATTCACGGGCACTGTCGACGACCAGCGTCTCTTCATCGTTCAGTAATACGTCCATTTACTTGGCCTCCACTTGTCTCGACTTGCGCGACGACGGCATGCCGAGCCCGCGGCGCGCCACCTGATCCCGCATCACCTGCACACTGCCGTGATTGATGCCCGACTGGAATGACCCCATCACGTTGTGCGCAAAGACGCCGTCCTCGATCGCATGGGGCGAGGTTCTGAGCAAACTGGCGTAAGGCCCCAGCATCTGCGTGATTGCTTCCGTGGTACGCACGCCGTGCTCCGGCGCCCACACCTTCTCGGCGGAACCCTCGTACGAAAATGTTCCGCCCCGCTCAACGATTGACATGCTTCTCATGGTCATGAGCCGGCACACCTGCGCTTCGATCCACAGCTCGGCGATCTTGTCCCGGATCGCCGGATCCTGACCGGGTGCAAAACCGTCGATATTATTGTTCTTCACCCAGTTCACGATATCTTCGTCCCGGCGCACGGAGATGAGGTAACGCGAAGCGCCGACGCGATCGAGGTTCAGGCCCATCGACCCGACGCGCCAGCCTTTGTTTTCCTCGCCGAGAAGACACGACTTATGGATGCGCACGTCGTCGAAATACGTTTCGTTGGTGCGCGCCGCACCGTAGGTCGTGTCGACCGGCGCGGTCGGATTGTTCTGAATCGTCCACAGCGGGCGTACGGTAATGCCGGGCGTGTCCATCGGAAAAATAAAAATCGAGATGCCCTCGTGCTTGGGGGCGTTACGATCGGTGCGAGCCATGAGATAGATGTGCGTCGAAGAATGCGCGGCGGTGGTGTACATCTTCTGGCCGTTGATCACGTAATGGTCGCCGTCGCGAACGGCGCTGCAGCGTAAGTTCGCAAGGTCAGCGCCGGCATGGGGCTCGGTGAATCCGAGGCAGAAGGAGATGTCTCTCTTGATGAGACCGGGAATGTAATACTGCTTCTGCTCCTCGGTGCCGGCGGCCATGATCGCCGGTGCACCGCTACCCCCCAACGCGAGGTTGACACCAACCCGCATGAACTCTTCCTCGACAATATATTGGGCGATGCGATCGCCGCCCTGTCCGCCGTACTCTTTCGGATAGGTAATACCCAGCCACCCCCGCTCATAGAGCTTCTCGTAGAGCGCAGCGGCCAGGGGGCCCTGCCCGCGCGGCCGCTCCGCACCGGCGTGGGGATCGAGCTCTTCAGCGACTTCGCGCGTGACATTTTCTTTGATGAACTCGCGAACTTCGCGCCTGAGCGCCTCCTGTTGCGGTGTATATGCGAAATCCATAATGTTCCTTCTGGTGATGTAAGACTCAACTGACGCTGACGTGAGGCGCGCGCAACGCCGTTATTCGATACCCAGCCGCTTCTTGTAATCGCGATCCCAATACGCGAGGCGCCCCAACTCGACACGCTCGTCCATGCTCATTTCAAATACCGGGCGGGCTTTCACCGGTTTTTCCGCCAGGATTCCGGCGCTTTCCAGCGCCTGGCAGCGCGACTCATCGTAGCCCAGAATTTCCCGGAGAATTTCGCGATTGTGCTGGCCGAAAGTCGGCGCGGGCCCGCGCACTTGCATGTCTCCCCGGCTGAAGCGCCACGGGCGGCCGATCATCTGCCGGCGTGCGCCCATCCCCCGCGCCTCCGGAAATTTCACCGTTTCCAGTAAGCCGCGCGCTTTCAGGTGCGGATCGAAGTGAAGGTCGCGACCGTCCAGTACGGCGCCAGCCGGCACACCTGCGGCCTGCAGGCGCTCCATGGCGTCGATCTTTTTTACACCCTTCATCCAGAGTGCAATGATCTCGTCGATCGCGTCGTGGTTTGCACGCCGCGCGGCCTCGGCGGCGAACCGCTGATCATGCGCAAGCTCCGGCCGCCCGATCACCGTGCAAAGCGCGGCCCACTCCGCGTCATCCCTGACACTGAGCACGCACCAGGCATCGTCTCCTGCGCACCGATAGCACCCCTGCGGGGCGAATTGCCGGTGACGATTGCCGATCCTTTCGCCCGGGGTGCCGTTCGCGACCGAATCCAGAATGTACTCGGATACATTGAAACACCCGAGCTGGTACATCCCGACGTCGGCCCACAATCCACGCCCGAAGCGGCGGCGAAATCTCAAGCCGAGCAATGCCGCCGCCGTGCACGCCCAGGTTGCGAGAAAATCGACGTATGACTGCCCGGCCTTGGAGGGTTCACCCCCGCGGTAGCCGGTGATCGCGGCCAGCCCGTGCGTCGCTTCCTGCGTGGTGGCCTGCGCAGGATAATTCGAGTAGCGCCCTCCGTGGCCATATCCGGTATTGGACACCATGATGATGCCCGGATTGATGGCCATGAGATTCGGATAGTCAAGACCCCAGCCCCGCATCACGCGGGGCGTAAAGTTCTCGACCAGGATGTCGCTGACCTTGATCAGATCGACCAGTACCTCGCGGCCTTCCTTACGCGAGAGATCCACGACCAGAGATTTCTTTCCGCGGTTCGCGAGGTTATAGGTGCTCGTGCGATTCCATGGGTCCGCCCCGCCCTCGTTGTCGGGCATTAACCCCGAGAATGCGCCGCCACGGGTGAAGTCGGGTCGTGATGGGCCTTCGATCTTGATGACCTCCGCGCCCAGGTCGCTGAGATTCGCACACGCGTAAGGCCCCGCGAACACGTAGCTGGTGTCGATAACGCGGATGCCCTCGAGGGGCAGTTTGGTCATGCGTATCATCTGTAGGGCCCCACGACGTCCATTTTGTAATGTGACATTACGATTAAATGACGCCGCTCGCCGCGAGTCTCGCAACTTCACCCGCGTCGAGACCCAGCATGTCGCCGAACACCTCGGTGTTGTGTTGCCCGAGCAGCGGTGCGGGCCGGCGGTATTCGGCTCGACCTTCCGACATGCTCCAAAGGCGGAACGGTACTTTGATTCGTCCGATCACGGGGTGGTCCACAATCTGGAAGAAGTCGCGTGCGGCCAGATGCGCGCAGCTTGCAAGATCATCGGGTTCCTGCACGATTCCGAACAGCATGTGGTAATCCTCCGCAGCTGTTCTAAAAAGATCCTGCATCTTCCTGTCCTTGGTCGCTTCGCATACCAGTCGGTCGAGATCGTCGCCATGCACGGCGCGGCCCGCTACGGTGGAAAAGCGCTCTTCTTTCAGTTCCTCCATTCCGAAGAACTCAGTGATGTCGCTCCATTCGGCGCCAGCGCCCGTCTGCCAGATGAAGTAGCCGTCGTTGCACGGCTGAACCTGTCCATAACTGCTTCCCCCCGGACGGCGACGCCCCTGAACAGCCCCTGCCCAGCTGTAGAAGGGTTGATGAATGATCAGCGTGGAGGTAACCACGTCCTGAAGGGAGACATCGACCTGCTGCCCTTCGCCCATAACATCCCGCGCATAGAGCGCGGCAAGCGCACCGACGGCGCCGCTCAAGCCGCCCTCGTATTGCGCCTGCATGCCGCCATGTTTGAGGGGCTCGCGGTCTGCCATGCCGCTGATACTCATGATGCCGCTCAGCGCATAAGTGACGATTTCCTCGTTCTGGTACGCGCTGTAGGGTCCGGTCTGACCAAACGGCGTGATGGAAATCATGATCAACGCCGGGTTTTCCCGGGAAAGAGCTGCGTAATCCAATCCGAGCGAGGCCAGATGACCCGGTGCGTAGCTCTCCACGATGATGTCCGACGTCCGGGCCAACCGACGGAACAATTCCTGGCCAGGAGAGGCGTTCAGATCGAGCCTGACCCCTCGCTTGTTGAGGTTCGCAAGCAGGAAGACCAGGCTCTTTTCGGGATCGGGATCGTTGCCGAAGTACGGCGCCATGAAACGCGCGGCGTCTCCTTTGGGCGGCTCCACCTTGATCACGTCTGCTCCGAAATCCGCGAGAATTTTCGCGCAAATCGGCCCCGCCAGCCCCTGGCTCAGGTCGAGCACCTTCACATCGTCAAGTGCGGCAGGCAACATTGTCCGTACGGCCGTCGAGTTCTATAGCGATGGGATTGAAAAATTGAAGGAATGGGCCACGACTGATCGGTGGCATTTAATCCGAAACGTGGCTGCCGAGCGCAGCCTTTTACATCCATTATCTGCGGGCCGTCATGTCCTTGAGCAGGCATGCAGTAGCGCTTGATCGATACGCTGTTCTACCCTGCGCACCTTCGAAACGATAACATAGCTGCGGACCCAAAGTTGACCTCCGCGCCGGCGTGATGCAATCTTTCTCACATTCGCTTAGCGCTTCGATGAGCGTGATCCGACGGTCCTGTCCAACAAGTCAAGTTCCACTCGCAACGCGGTATCCAAAGGAGGCATCGTGACTCAACGCTATCCGAAAATCGTCTTTACGGAAGAGGTCATGCGAGAAGGCATGCAGATCGAAAGTGCCTCGATTCCCAGCGAGGCCAAGGTCGAGCTGCTCAATGCCCTCTCGGAAACCGGACTCCAGAATATCGTCGCGGGCTCCTTCGTGAGCGCGAAGTACACGCCGCAGATGAAAAATATCGAGCGCGTGATGGCCAACTTCAAACCGAAGGCCGGCGTCACCTACCTGGCAATGATTCCGAATGAGCGCGGCATGGAGCGCGCGCGCGAGTTCTCGCCGCCGCTTACGCTCTCGCGCGGCAAGGGACTCCCGCGCACCAGCTGTCATCAGTGCGACGTATTCGCGCGCCGCAATTACAACCGGTCGCAAATGCAGGAAATGTCTTCCTGGACGAAAACCATCGCGGCCGCGAAGGAAAAAGGCGTCACTGAGGCGGGCATCGGAACCAACGCTTCGTTCGGATCCAACTTCCTCGGCGACTTTTCCGTCGACGTGACCATGACCTTTCTCACGAAGCAGCATGAGCTTTGGGATGCCGCCGGCATCAAGGTGACCCAGGTGTCCGTCGGCGATCCGATGGGCTGGGTACACCCGACCAAGCTCGAGGAGATCTTCAGTCGGGTGAAGAAGATGTGGCCGGACGTGCACGACTTTCGCGCGCATCTGCACAACGCCCGCGGCATGGCGATTACGTCGACGTACGCCGCCATCAAAATCCTCGACGAGCGTGACACGCTGCACGTGGAAGGCACGCTGGGAGGCGTTGGCGGTTGTCCGTATTGTGGAACCGGCCAGGCGACCGGAATGATGCCGACCGAAGATTTCATGCACATGCTCGAAGGCATGGGCATCGAGACCGGCGTCGATATGGACAAGCTTATCGAATGCGTGTGGCTGCTCGAGCGCATCCTCGGGCGTCACGCATGGGGTCACGTTTCGAGAGCGGGCCCGCGGCCCATGACGAAAGAACGCCTTTTCGCGGCGAACGCACCGTTCGTAGAAACGCTGGAACAGGCGAAGCACTTCATGTACGGGCCCGAGCTTTATGAAGGCGGAATCATCCCCTGGGCCGCGCCCATCACGAGCCCCTACCTCGAGCGTCTGGAGAAAGGTCAGCCTGTCTACGAAGTGAATGGAAACTGGCCCTGGCAGGAGGATTTCTTTCCCAAGATCGAAGACCTGCGCGCTGCCGGTGTCGTTGGTGAAGAAAAACAAAAAGAGGCTGCTGCATGAGCCAACCCGCCGCGCAGAGCGAAAGCGCACTCACCGCCGAAGTGAAGGCGGTGATTGGCGCCACTGCTGAAAAAATCGAGGCCAGCCTCCCGTGGGGCATCGAGCGGGAGGGGCTGCGGGTATTCACGCAGGCGATCATGGATCCGGATCCCCGCTACTGGGACGACGAATTCGCCAAGAGCACGAAGTTCGGTCATATCATCACGCCGCCGATTTATTGCACCTATCTGGGCCGGCGTACCCGCCCCGGATCTGAGGACCCTGTTACCCGGGCGTTCACCGAAAATCCCAATTCCGATGGTATTGGAGGCGTTCGCAGCGACGAAAGTCGCGGGGGATTGCCCGAGGTGCCTACTCACCTCAAGCGAATCCTGAACGCAGGCAACGAGATCGAGGTTCGCCAGTATCCCAAGCTCGGCGATCGCATTTTTTCTCAAGCCAAGTACGCCGACATCAAGGAGCGCGTGGCCAAGGATGAAGCGCGCATGCTGATCGTGACTACGGAAACCGTCTACACAAACCAGAATGACGAAGTGCTTTGCATACTGCGAGCCTCGTCGATCAGGCGTTGAGGATATCGAATGACAACTGCGCAGGAGCTCAAGGAGAAGAAGCAGCTTTACTTCGACGACATCGCGGTCGGTCACGAATTTCCGCCACTCGTCATCGGGCCGCTTACGCCGACACATCTCTTTCGCTGGAGTGCCGCGATCGAGAACTGGCATCGAATTCATTACGATCAGAGCTTTGCTGTCTATCACGAAGGGCTGCCCGGAATACTGGGCCAGGGTTCATGGAAGCAAAGCATACTGCCGCGCTATCTCAAGGATTTGTGCCTGCCCGACGGCTGGCCGTGGAAAGTGAGCTTTCAACACCGCGCGATGATCGTGCCCGGGGACACGCTGACTATCTGGGCCACAGTCACCAAGAAGTATGAGGAAGAGGGCCTTGGTTTCCTCGATCTCGACGTCGGCATGCGGCATTACGCAGAGACGTGTCCTGGGAGGGCAACCATCGTACTGCCGATTCGGAATGGCAAAGCGATACCTTATCCGTTCGTTCCCCCGAAGGCGCTCGTGAGCGCGTAAGCCCCGATCAAGAGGAAACACCATGGCACGTTGGATTGCAATTGGAAGAGCTTCCGGCTGGGACGATCTGAAACGATTCACGGCTGAGCTGAAGGAAACGACGCAGTGGCGCGTCGATCAGAAGACCACCATCACGAGCGTTTATGCCCTCGGCGACGGGCGCATGGTCGCGGAGTGCCACGCCGCGTCGCAAGCGGACTTCGACGAGTGGCTGCGCAAGAAAGGCTGGACGGTCGAGAGCGTGACGCCGATCCGGATGGTTGCAAAGAGCGGCGATATCTGGAACGTCGGATAGCTTTCCCGAGCTACCCGCACACGCCGGTCAAGAACCGCTGACGTCTTTACCCGGAAGGCCCGGACCGCGAACCGTTCCTTTTCGCGCGAGCGCCTGCGTCTGCTCTGCGGTGTAACCCAGCCCCAGCAGCACTTCGCGGGTGTGCTGACCGGGCTCTGCCGGGGCGTCGCGGCGCACGGAAAAACTGTAGGCACTGCTCTCGTAGGGCAACGGCGGCAGGCGTCCTGCCACGTTCCCGATCTGCACCGGAAGCGTTCTCCCCGCGGATGCCACGTGCGGATCGTCGAGCACACTGAGCGGCGTGTGTACAGGGGCGACGGTCACGTCGGCACGCACCAGCGCGTCGACGACTTGCGTGCTGTCGCGTTGCGCACACGCCTCACCGATGCGCGTCATCAGTACCTCTCTCTGTTCGCTGCGGCCCGGATTGTGATCGAGCCTGGGGTCTTCCCCCAGATCTTCCATGCCGAGAGCAGAGCAGATGCGGCGCCACTGGCCGTCGCTGTTGATCCCGATAAAGACCTGCTTGCCGTCCTTGCAATCGAAGAGATCATAGACCGCCGTCCCTCGCCGTTTCGGACCGCTGCGCGCGGCGAGCATCGGCACAGGCGTCTCACCGGTGAGCTGCGCCGTGGACATGTGCTGTCCTACGTAGAACAACGCGGTCTCGAAGAGACCGCCGGTGACGTGCTGTCCCTTGCCTGTCTTCTCGCGATCCAGCAATGCGGCCAGTACGCCCACGATTGCGTAGGTCGCTGCACCCATATCCACGACCGACGCACCGGCACGCATCGGCTTTCCGGGAGGTCCCGTCATGTACGCAAGACCCGCCGCCATCTGGCCCGGTTCGTCCATGAGGGGCCGCGACTGATTGGGCCCTTTGAGGTAGCCCTTGAGGCTGCAGTACACCAGTCGGGCATTTTCCGGGTGCACCTTCGCATAGCCCAGGCCCAGACGATCCATCGAGCCTGGCGCCATGTTCTCGATCAAAACATCCGCGTGCCGGATGAGTCGCATCGCGATCTCCCTCCCCTCCGTCGAGGCAAGATTGACCACGATGCTGCGCTTGTTGCGGTTGAAATAGAAGAACGAGCCATTGCGCAGGTTCCCGATGCGACTCGCACTGCCGGCATCGGGCGGCTCCACCTTGATGACATCGGCGCCCATGTCCGCAAGGATCAATCCTGCGGTCGGTCCCGCGACAATCTGACCGATTTCGACAACGTGTATTCCTTCCAGCGGCAGTCTGTTCACAGCGCGATCTCACTCCAGAAAATACGTTCCGATTGTGCCTGTGTGCGCGGGACGCAACCTCGGTTCGGCGCATGACTTCGATACCTGCGCGCGCCGCGATTTCCGCCGCGATAAGGCACCACGTATGATCATAACCCCGTCGCCCCTCTGTCCGTAGCAGGAGCCCTTGCATGGAACCTCAGTCCTCATTCAGCTATCGCTCGTTTCCGCTAAGCATCCACGCCGGCGAGGGCGCGCTCGAGAATCTGCGCGGCGAAGTGGATCGCAACAAGGCAAAGCGTGCCTTCGTCGTTTGCGGTAACTCGGTTGCGCGCAACACCGATCTGATTGCGCGTATCCAGACGAACCTCGCTGACCGGTTTGCCGGGGTTTTCGATCGCGTGGAGGCGTCTTCGCCGCTGCCATCGGTGCATGAGGGCGTCACTGCCGCGCGTGAAGCGGGCGCGGATCTCATCGTAGCTGTCGGCGGCGGAAGCGCGATGGTCACTGCCCGCGCGATCATTATCCTGCTCGCCGAGAAAGGCGATATCCACGAGCTCTGTACTCAATATCCCCCCGGTCAGGCGCCCGTGAGCCCGCGCCTCATGGCGCGGAAAATTCCGAACATCCTGGTCCTCACCACGCCGAGCACTGCGATGACGCGCGCGGGAACAGCCGTTATGGACACGCAGGCCCGTCACCGCCTGGAGTTGTTCGATCCCAAAACGCGCCCCGCGGCGATGATCTGGGATGATGATGCCTTGCTGAGCGCGCCGGCCGATCTCTATCTCAACACCGCGGCGTCGGCCCTGAGCGGCATACTGACCGGCGTCGCGGCGCCGCGGACCAATCCTGTTTCGCACGGGGATATGCTGCACGCCCTTCGGCTTTCCCTGGAGAGCCTGCCCCTCATGCGCACGGATCCGAACAACACCGCGGCACGCCTCAATCTTGTTGCGGCTTCGTTCTTAAGTAACCGGGCGCTGGACGGAATGCGCGGCCGGGCGTTCGGCATCATCTCGTCCCTGGGCCATGTCATCGACACGCTCTATCCGCACATCAGCCATGGGGATTCATACGCGCTGACAACAGCCTGGGGCATGCGATTCAATCAGCGCGAAACCACCGCGGGTCTGTCGCGGCTGGCGCACGCGCTGGGGGTTGGAAATGACATGCCCGACGACGAGTCGGCAAAGCGCGCGCCCGATTTCGTCGAAGATTTTTATCGGAGTCTTGGAATGCCGGTGCGACTCAGAGACGCCGCAATTCCCCAGCAGGACCTCAAGCGGATCGCGCAGGATGCGATGGGTGACTTCTACCTGCATCAGAACGCTCGTAAAGTGAAGGATCCGTCAGAGCTTTTGGAGCTCCTCGAGCAAATGTGGTGAAACGACAAATCGCTTATCATCGAACGCCCGCATCACGATAGCGCATGGACAAATCGAGCGCGCCGCTCGATTTTGCCTCGCCGGATTTATACAGCATCAAAAACCAAACCGGCCCTTAGCCGGCGCACGAGAGGAAATTCGCTATGGCGCAGGAAGAAGACACACGAAAGCTCCTGGACTGGGAAGCATTGGAAATCGGCGAGACACTGCCTTCGTTCTCCTACGTGCTCACACAGGACATGGTCGACGGATACCGTAACGGCGTGATGGATTCCGAAGCGGCCTTCCCGACCATTTCCCATAAGGTGGATGTACGCCCGTATCAATCGGTTTATCGCGACAACGGCTCGGTGAATGCGCGCTGCGCTTTCTATTGTTATGCCTCGCCGCTTCCCGGCAAGCGCATTACCGTCCAGGCGTGGATTGCAGACAAGTACGCACGGCGCGGCAAGAACTACATCGTCACCGAAGCCGTCTCTGTCGACGAAGACGGCCGTCTCCTGGATCGCGTCATCACCCATGAGCTCAAGCAGCCCTCGGAGGTAGGCAAGAAATGGCAATAGCGCGCGACTACAAGGTGGGAGACCTGATACCGCCGCTGACGAAGAACATGACGCAGGATGCGATCAATGCGTTCGAAAAAAGCGGCGGCGCGAAGGGTCCCAGCCAGTTCACCGATGTTGAGACTGCGCGGGACACGCTGGGCACGCATGGCACGGTGGCTTCGGGGCGCATGTCGCTGACATTCGGCATCGAGCTCCTGCGGCGGTACTTCGGCGCGGAGGTGTACAACCGGGGCGGCATGATCGACTTGCGATTTTTGCGACCGGTGCGTCCCGGGGACTCCGTTACGTTCACTGGCAAAGTTACGGGCATGTCGAAGGAAGCCAACGGCTGCCGTATCACTGTGGACGTGAGTGCGACGAATCAGAAGGGCGACGTGACTGCTGCGGGCGCGGGGGCGTGCCTCGTCCCGAGCGGCCTTCTGCCGACTGACGCGTAGCTTGTCACGCGGGCGGTCGCGGGCTCGAACGAAAGAGCCCGCGCCCTCAGTCCATCCTGATACCGGCATCCTTGATGATCTTCGCGTACTTCGCGACATCCGACCTTATCAATGCAGTGACTTCAGCCGGGTTCGATACGAACGCCTCCGATCCTTGCTTGACCAGGTAATCCTGAACGTCGGCCATTGCGAGAATCGAAGCCATCTCGCGCGACATCTTGTCGACCGCGTGACTCGGCGCGCCGGTCGGCGCAACGATACCGAACCAGCCGCCCACGCGAAAGTTCGGCATGCCGCTTTCCGCGAAGGTCGGTACTTCAGGTAACGCGGGTGCGCGGCTTTCTCCAGACATCGCAATCGGCTTGAGCCTGCCCGCCTTGATGTGCGAGATGACGGAGATCGGCACCTGAAAGGAAAGGTCTACGCGACCGGCCATCAGGTCCGCGGCGAGGATCCCCGAACCTTTGTAGGGAATGTGGTTCATCTTTGTACCCAGCATGAGATTGAAGAGCGCTCCCGAAATATGCGTATTGGCGCCAACCCCCGAGGACGCATAGTTCACCTGGTCTTTCGACTTCACATACGCGATGAACTCCTGCAGGTTGTTGGCTGGAATGGACGGCGGGATCACGAGAACAAACCGGGACTTGCCGATTGTCGCTACGCCGGTGAAATCCCGGACGACGTCGTAGGGAAGTTGAGGTATGAGGCTCGGGGTGCTGACCAATGCAGTCGAGGCCAGCAGTATCGTGTAGCCGTCACGCGGCGCCTTCGCAACTGCCGCGGTGCCGATAACGGTATTACCGCCCGGACGATTGTCGACGACGATCGACTGCCCCCATCTCTCCGCAAGCCTCGTAGCAGCCAGGCGTGCCATTGGATCCGTGCTCCCGCCCGGCGGATAGGGAACGATGAAGCGGATCGGCTTGGTGGGGTAAGCCGGCTGTGCATGTGCCGTATCGGCAGAGACGAACAAAGCCAGAAACGACAGGGTTCCTGCCAAGGCGGGGTGGAATTTGCGCATACTCTCCTCGGGTCGAACGTTTCCGTATTCAGTCTACGGGGTACTCAGTCGCGGAACGCCGCCGGCACCTGCGTTAGATCGGCTGAAACACCCCGAGACGTTGGCGCGGCTCGATCGCGGATTCATAAGCGCCCCGCAGCTCGATGAGGCCCGGCTGAAGCAATACGCGCTTTCGCAACTGCGCAACTTCGTTCAGACAATCCTTGAAAGGACGCGCGTCCTTGTCCGCTAGATAGCTGGCTACGACCAGCGCTGACCGGCTGACACCTTCCATGCAGTGAACGAGCACCGGGCCCTTTTGGACAAGCTCGTGCAGTTGCCAGATTGCGGCTTGCAGGCGCAGCACATCGTTGCCGTCGCCGTCGATCAATTCCACAGAACGCCAGGTGAGCCCGTGAAGGTTGGTGGCGCTGTTCGGCCATCCGGTCAACGACAGAATGCTGATTATCCCGGCGCTCCTCAACGCCTCGAGTCGCGTTGCGTCGTCACAGTTTCCGATTGCGATCTCGCGTGTGATCCAGTCCAAAGTGAGCGTATCCCTCTCGTAAAAGCCAACGTCGATCGCGTGGATCCCCGCGAAACTTATTTGCCGGCTCGCTTGGGCTTGTGCGGGTTCGGCGGTCCCATGCCTAAACGCGGCATGTCGATCGCCGGGCAGCGATCCATGACGACCTTCAGCCCGGCCGCTTCGGCTCGTTTGGCACCCGCCTCATTAATTACGCCAAGTTGCAGCCAAACCGACTTGGCGCCGATCGCAATCGCCTCGTCACACAGGGGCCCTGCGGCCTCGGACGTGCGGAACACGTCGACCATGTCGACCGGCTCCTTGATGTCCTTCAGTGAAGCCACAGTCTTCTGCCCCAGAATTTCTGTTTCCTTCGGGTTGACGGGAATTACGCGATAGCCCCGATCCATCATGTAATGCATGACCGCATGGCTGGCGCGTTCGGGGTTGGGACTCGCCCCCACAAGCGCGATCGTTTTGGTGCTGCTCAGTACTTCGCGAATCCCTTCATCTGAATTGATCGGCATCGAGGTCGCCTGTGCTGTGAGTCAAGGTTCAAATCCGGCTGCGGTCAATGTAGCGCAGCGCGCCCGGCCCGCGCAACATGAGTCTGAACGATTTGATAAAGTAGCGTGCTTAGCGATCGCGCTGTCATCGAAGCACTCAGACATTGCGCGGCGCGATAAGGCTTTCCCTGTCCATCGAAACTTCGACTGCGAGGAACCTCATGCCTGCTGCACCCCTGCACCTGCTCGACATCGAAGAGGGTATCGCTGTCGTGACGCTGAATCGCCCGGAAGCGCTCAATTCGATCAATAAAGCATTGCGGCTGGAGTTGCTGGAACTCTTCCCCGCGCTCGACATGCGTAAGGACGTGAAGGTGATCGTCATTACCGGGGCCGGCGACAAGGCTTTTTGTACGGGCGCGGATCTGAAGGAGCGCTCGACCCGCACGACGCAAGAGATGGTGGATGACCGACACGACCTGACCTCGAAATCGACCAGCGTGCTCTCGAACGTCAGCAAGCCGGTGATCGCGGCGATCAAGGGTTATTGCATGGCGGGCGGCTACGAGATGGTGCTCCAGTGCGACATCTCGATCGCCTCCGACAATGCAATCTTCGGCCTGCCCGAAGTGACGCACGGCTTCTTCCCCGGCGGCGGCGCCTGCCAGCGGCTGCCGCGCCTGGTCGGCTATCAGATGGCGAGAGAGCTCATCCTGACAGGCCGTCGCTGGGACGCGAAGGAAGCGAAGGAGCTCGGCCTGATCAACAAGGTCGTGTCGCTCGACAAGGTTATTGATGAGGCGATGGCCATGGCGAGAAAGATCGCCTCATACCCATCGATCGGTGTAATTCAGGCAAAGCGCGCGCTGAATCAATCCATGGAAACGGGGCTCACCGCGGGCCTGCGTTACGACGTCGAGGCCTGGGTCGGCTGTATGCACTCGGACGAGTGGAAGGAAAAGCTCGGCGGGTTCGTGCGCAAGGAGCGCAAGTCCTAGGTCGCGTCCGGGCGCACTTGCAGCTACTCGACCTTGACGTTCCCCTGCTTGATGATCCTGGCGAATCTCACGATATCGGCCTTTAGCAGCTCAGCGGTTTTATCGGGATTGTTGTAGAAGGCCTCGAACCCCTCGGCCTCCAGCTTTTCTCTCGTTTCGGGCATCGCTACGAGCTTCTCGACTTCGGCCGATATTCTCTCGATGATGACTTTAGGGGTACCCGCAGGCGCTGCCACGCCCTGCCAGGTCTTCAAAGTGACGCTCGGGAGCCCCGCCTCGGCAAAACTCGGCACCGCGGGAAGCACTTTCAACCGCTTGTCTCCGGTAATTGCGATCGCCCTCAGCCGCCCA
>JBKJPI010000253.1:0-4178 GCA_046595235.1 Burkholderiales bacterium
GTGGCCATCCGCGCAGTTGTCTTTACCGGGGTAGTAGTCGCGATAAACCTTCGGTACGAGCCGCTCGAGCTGCGCGTCCGACAGCGCATCGAATTCCTCAGGCGTGATTGCACTCCCCACGCGAAGTTTGCGTCTTTCCATAGCACTTCGACCTTCCTGACGTTCGGGCGTGACGTTCTGGTGAAATTGCAATGAACAAACACTCACGCCATAGTAGCGCCATTGCACCGCCAACCAGGCGCCCGAGAGACCGAATCAGATGACTAAAGAGCCGCACATTTTTCTTTTCAGCGTGCACAGGGATGCGATGGACGCCGCGGTGCGCGCGTTCAGGGCGGACTGGCCTGAAGCGCGCATCAGTAACCTGCTCGACGACAGCCTTTTCGCCTGGATTCGCGAAGCGGGTGGCGTCGTGCCGGAAATGTACGACGTATACAAGGACCTCACGCGCCACATGGTCGGGCGTGGCGCGGATGGCATCTTGTTCACGTGCTCAGCGTTCAGGCAGGTGATCGACGCGTGCATCGACGAGTTCGCGCTGCCGATTCTCAAGCCGAACGACGCCATGATCGCAAAAGCGCTCGAGGCAGGCTCCCGCATCGCAGTCATGGCGACGGTGGGGCCCACCATTCCTTCGATTTCTGTGGAAATCGAAGAGTTCGCCGAAGCACGAGGACAGAAGGTGGAGCTCGTGCCGTACTTCGTGGACGATGCTTTCGATGCACTTGCGAGTGGCGACCCGAACACGCACGACCGCCTCGTTGCAGAACGGGCGCGCGAAATCACGGCATGCGACGCAATCGTGCTCGCACAGTTCACATTGTCACGCGCCGTGCCCGCTGTTCAGGCCGTGAATTCCACGCCGATCTACAACTCACCCGGCGCGGCGGTGGAGCGGATGCGGGAAATGATCCGCGGCCAGTGCGCGCAGATTGTGGTCCGGGGCGCCCCGTGAGCTTCTTCATGAGGAGCGGTCCCCCGCGCCTTATACTTCCCACATGCTCCGCAACTTTATTTTCGTCAGCCTGTGCGTTGTTTCGACGGCGCTGCAGGCACAGTATCCGTCGCACCCGATCCTGCTCGTAGTTCCCTACACTGCCGGCAGCGATGCCGATCTCGCCGCCCGCAATCTCGCCCAGCATGCTCCCAGCTATCTGAACGGCCAGTCGGTCGTCGTGATGAACCAGCCGGGCGCCTCGGGTGCGATCGGCACGCTCGCGATTCGCAACGCACCGCCTGATGGGCACCGTCTGCTGCTTGCGCGCATCGCGTCGCAGGTGATCCTGCCAGCCACCGATCGCAAGGCCCCCTACGGCTCAGGCGACTTCACGTTCCTGTCGCTGCTGGAGATCAATCCCTACGTGTGCGCAGTGAAAAACGATGCACCCTATGCATCGATGAAAGACCTCATCGGCGATATCCGGAAGCGTCCCGGCAAGCTCAACTTCGCGACCGTGGGCGAGGGGACGCTGCAGAACTTTGGCCCGCAGTATCTTTTCAGCCTCGCCGGCTTGCCAAAGGATGCAGCGGTGGGGATTCCTTACAAGGGATCAGGCGAGCTGACGGCAGCGCTTGCAGGCGGCCATGTGCAGTTCGCGTGCAGCAACCTCGGGGCGCTTTTCGGACATTTCCGGTCGGGTACCCTGCGGCCCCTCATGACGACGACGCGCGAACCTTTGAAAGAGTTGCCGCAGGTGCCGACTGCGAGAAGCGTCGGGTGGCCGGAGATGGAAAGACTTGCGGCGTGGTCGGCTCTGGCGGGGCCGCCGGGTCTGCCGCGAGAGGTGGTCACCCGCTGGAGCGATGTGCTCGCGAAGCTTGCACGTGATCCGGCCTGGCTCGCGGGGGTTGAGAAACTCGGCGGCATCCCCGCAGTGCGCAGTCCAGCCGAAACAGACCGGTTCGTGCGCGATCAGTACCAGCTTTACGAGGGACTCGCCGAGCGCCTCGGACTGAGACAGTAAACGCTGGGTCGCGCGCAGTGTTACTGCGCCGTGACGTTCGCCTCTTTCACGATCGACGAGAAATGCTTGAGGTCCTCACGGAGCGCGCGCGCGAGCTCTTCGGGCGTGGATACGGCATTTTCAAGGCCGATCGCCGAGATCTTTTCCATGCTCGCGGGCTCTCTCAGCACGCGCACGATGTCGCGATTGAGGCGCTGCACGATCTCGGCAGGCGTTCCCGCAGGGGCCATGATCGCGTAGTACGCGCGCGCCGCTTCCATCTGCGGCAAGCCGAGCTCGCGAAACGTCAAGACATCGGGCAGCGCGGCCAGGCGCTTCGGACCGATCACGCCAAGTGCGCGAAGCTTCCCGGCGCGAATCTGTTCGATCGTGCTGGCGGAATCGAACATGTAATCCACCTCGCCCGACACGAGCGCATTCATTGCGGGCGCAATGCCTTTATAGGGCACGTGGCTCGCGCTCGTTCCCATGTAGCTGTTGAAGAGTAGGCCGGCGAGATGCGGCAGGGTCCCTTCGCCAGACGAGCCGTAATTCAACTTCGCGGACTGCGCCTTCAGCAGTGGAACGAACTCCTTGTATGTGGCCAGCTTCAGCTTCGGGTGTACGACGAGGATGAGATTCTGCCGCGCCGGCATGACGATCGGCGCGAAGCTTTTCTCGGTCTCGTACGGCAGCGACTTGTAGAGAAACGGCTCGATCGCAAGCGTGCTCGAGCTCGTGATGAGGAGCGTGTAACCGTCCGGCGGTGCTTTCGCGACATAGTCGGCCGCGATCGTGCCGCCGGCGCCTGCGCGATTCAAGACGACGACGGGCTGACCCAGCGCGGCGGTCAGGCCCTGTGCGACGATGCGCGCGACTGCGTCGATCGATCCACCCGCAGGCACCGTCACTACGAGCGTGACGGGCTTTGCCGGGTAAGTCTGAGCCACTGCTGCGGCCGGTATGGCCGAGCCGAACAGCGCGAGCAGCAGCATCCGAGCGGTGCAAAGACGGGTCATGGGAAGTCTGTCCTTTTCAAGTGCATGAAGGTTTCACGGCTCCGGCGCCACCACGCCGGGCTTGCGCGTCGCCAGCGCGACCCCGGTGATGCCGATGAACATGCCCGCGAGCGCGGTCGTGGTCAGTGTCTCATCAAACAGGAAGTACGCCATGACCGCTGTAGTGGGGGGCGTCAGATAGAAGAGGCTCGCAACGCGTGTGGCTTCGCCATGCTCGATGAGGTAGTAGAGGAGCGAGATCGCGCCCACCGAGAGCACGATGACGAGCCACGCCAGTGCGAATACGAGCTCGCCGGACCATCGCACCTCGTTCGTTTCGGCGAAGAGCGCGATCGGAAGAAGAAGCAGCAGCGCTGCGCTGAACTGAATCAGCGATCCGGCCCGCAGGTCGAATCTCGGACAAAAGCGCTTCTGATAGATCGTCCCGGCAGTGATGCTCAACAGCGCGAGCAGCGCGAACGCGACGCTTGCGCCGCTCAGGCCTTCAACCGCGAACTTGTCCCACATGACGAGCACCACACCGCCGAAGCCGAGCGCGAGACCGACCCATTGCAACGGCGTGACACGCTCGTTCAACAGCGGGGCTGCGGCGAACGCCGTGACGATCGGCTGCAGCCCGACTGCAAGCGCGACCATGCCTGCAGGCATGCCGTGGTAGACGGCCGCGAAGCACCCGGCGAGGTAACCGCCATGGATCAGAGCGCCGGACACCGCGATGTGGGCGCCTTGCCGCACGTTCGAAGGCCAGCGCACGTGGAGGAGTAGCGTGAGCGGCAGCATGAGCGCGAGCACGAATGCAAAGCGCAGGCACAGGAACGTGAATGGCTCGACGTACGGCACGCCAAGCTTTGCGCCGATGAAGCCGGTGCTCCAGAGCAGAACGAAGAGCGCAGGCGCGTAGCCGGACCAGTCGCCGTGCGCTTTTGCTCCGCTGCTGATTATTCGGTCGCCTTTACGTTGTACTGCTTCACCGCTTTCGACCAGCGCACGACTTCGCTGGCGAGGAACTGCCCGAACGCTTCCGGAGTAATCGGCGCCGGATCGAGCCCGCGCTGGCGCAGGACCTGCGATGCCGCGCCGCTGGCAAGCACCTTGTTGAGCTCAGCGTTTACGCGTGTGACGATTCCGCGCGGCGTGCCGGCGGGCGCGAGCATTCCGTACCAGCCGCGGATCTCGAAGCCCTTGAAGCCGAGCTCGTCGAGCGTCGGCACGTCGG
>JBKJPI010000291.1:0-9228 GCA_046595235.1 Burkholderiales bacterium
GCGCGATTGCGGGTGGGACGCCGTACCACTCCCAATCCTGTGCCCCTTTCACCGCGACTTTAACAACGCGGTCGCGGGCGGCTGCGGGGCTGATGCTGAGAAGGCGTCCGATCGCCAGAAAATCGTCGGGCAAAGCCGGGTCGTCCCAGCCATGCGCGCTGTGGCGGGCGACGGCAATCGCAAGGCTCACGTTGAGCGCTCTCGGCCGATTCGCCTGCCGTTCGTCCATGAGCTCGCATAGAAGGCCCGGCAGCTGCCATTCACGCGCGAGCTCGAGCTGGAGATCGATCAACGGAAACCCGAGCACCGCGCGCTGCGCGGCTTCGCTTCGCATGTGGTGGTCGTGCTGCAGCTCCTGGATGAGCATGGCCTGCTGCGGCGCGCAGCACCAGAGCAGCAACTCCGCAAAATCATGGAGGAGTGCAGCCGTCGTGACTTCGTCGATCTCGATATCGTGGCGCAGCACAGCCCAGTCGCGCGCATACAGCGCGGCGTGCCGGGCGCGGCTCACGACGGCAAGCGCGCCTTCGAGCGCTGCAGGGTGATGGCCGAGACGCGATTGCAGCGTCTCCTGGCCCAGAAAGTGGGTGAACAGGGGATTGAGTCCGAGCATCATCAGCGCGTGCGCGATCGTCGTCACGTCCACGCGCTGGCTTCGGAGCCGCCGCTGCTGGATGTAACGCAAAACCTTGAACGTCATGAGCGGGTCGTGCATCACGAGCTCAGCAAGCTGCTGCGTAGACACGTTGTCGAGATCGGCATGCAGCGCCGCGAGCTCGTCGATCATGCGCGCGAGCACCGGCAGCTCGAGGCGGCCGAACTCGCTCACCCAATGCGCCGGGTCGCGTCCGCTCATCGGGGGGACCCACCTTCAGTACCGATGCGGCACACGTGCAGGCGTGTGTTCATGCGATCGCCGACGTCAACGAACTGCGTTTGCGCCATGCCCGGGACCGCGAAAGCGCTCACGAGGAGCGAGCCCGGACGCATCTCGCGCTTCACCTTGTCCCAGAAGCGCGGCATGACTGCGGGCGAGAGATAGGCGAAGACCACATCGTATTGCGTCAGCCCGTGGCTCCACAGATCGCCGTGACGCACGTAGTACGCGCCATCGTTCTGCCAGCAGCGCAGCCGCGCGCACAGCCAGGGGACGAACGCGTGCTCGATACCTTCGAAGCGGCAGTCGGGCCGGATCGTCGTCAGATTCGCGATCACGCGCGCGTCGCCGCAGCCGGCGTCGAGAAAAGCGATCGGCCGATCGTGCGGCAGCAGGTTGGCGATCGCCGTCTGGGCGGCGGTGCTCGAAAAGAAAAGCGGCACCCGGCTCGTCCAGATTCTGCCGTAGACGAGAACGAGCGCCATCAGCGCGCCCAGTGCCCACAGTGGGGAAACATCGAGCGTGAGGCTGGCGCCGAGCGCCGGGACGAAGACTGCGTTGATCCCGAGCCACCACGGCGGAAGACGCAGAAGCCATCCGAGCGCCACGGCGAACGCGGCGGCAAGCGCAGGCCACGGCAGTATCGCGGGGGCGAGCACCCACGCGAGCGGCACCCCGATCGCGTGCGCCGCGGCCACCCGGGCAAGCGGAGCGCGCGTCTGATGATGAAGGCCTGCGGGACTCATCCGGGGTTCGCCAGTTTTGCAGTGCGAGCGTCCTCGATCGAGCCCACGTCCACCGGGCCACTGCCCTTCTCCAGCGCCTTCTGCGTATCGCGATTCATGACGATCAGGCTGATCCGCCGGTTCATTGCATTTTCGGGGTCGGCCTGGTTCAGTGGCGCTGCCGACGCCATTCCGACCACTCTCACGATGCGCATTTCTTCCATCCCGCCGACGATGAGCGCGCGTCGTGAAGCGTTCGCGCGGTCCGCAGAAAGCTCCCAGTTGCTGTAGCCGCGCTCGCCCGATGCAAAAGGAGTGGCATCGGTATGACCGGCGAGGCTCACCTTGTTGTCCACGCCATTGAGCGTCTTTCCGATCTCGACGAGGATATCGCGCGCATACGTTTGCAGCTCGGCCTTACCCACGGCAAACATCGGGCGGTTCTTTTCGTCGATGATCTGCACCCGGAGACCTTCGCTCGTGATGTCGAGAAGCAGCTGGCTTCGGTGTTGCCGCAGTGTCGGATTGCGGTCAATTGCGGTTTCGATGCGATGCTTCAGCTCGTTCAGCTTCAACATGTCGACACGCTGGGCCTCTGCCTGGGCGGCTTTCATTGCCACCGCGGTTTTCGCGACCGCCTGGTCGCCTTTTTTTATCTGCCCGTCGGCGCGCGCGAGATCCTGCCCGCCGCCTTTGATGATGCTGTTGCTGTCACCGCTGCCGCTGCCGCCTTGCATGGCCACTTTCAGCGGCGTGCGGAAGTAATCGGATATCCCGTTGAGATCGCCTTTCGCAGTCGATCCCAAAAGCCACATCAGCAGGAAGAACGCCATCATGGCGGTTACGAAGTCGGCATACGCAATCTTCCACGCGCCGCCGTGCGCGCCGGCGGCTTTGCGCTTCTTGCGCCGTACGATGATCGGGCGCTGTGCGTCGTCGGCCATGGCGGTTCGTCAGGCTTTCGCCGGCTTGCGCTTCACGTGATTCTCGAGCTCGGCGAACGACGGCCGCTCGGTCGAGAAGAGCACCTTGCGTCCGAACTCGACAGCGAGCGCGGGCGAATAGCCGTTGAGGCTGGCGAGAATCGTCACCTTCACGCACTCGAGCATCTTGGTGGCTTCGGCAAGCTTCTGCTCGAGCACGCTTGCGAGTGGAGTGACGAAGCCGTACGCCAGCAGAATGCCGAGGAAGGTGCCGACCAGCGCGTTCGCGATGAGCATGCCGAGCTCGGCCGGAGGCAGGCCGACCGACGCCATGGTGTGCACTACGCCCATGACAGCGGCAACGATTCCGAACGCCGGCATCCCGTCGCCCAGACGCTGAATCACGTGCACCGGTATGTCACCTTCGCTGTGGTGCGTCTCGATCTCGTTGTCCATCAGGTTTTCGATCTCGAACGTATTCAGATTGCCGCCGACCATGAGCCGGAGGTAATCGGTAATGAACTCGAGCACGTGATGGTCGCCAAGGATGCGCGGGTATTTGGAGAAAAGCGCGCTTTTCGCCGGCTCTTCGACGTCGGCCTCGATCGTCATCAGGCCTTCCTTGCGTATTTTTGCGAGCACGTCGTAGAGGAGCGCCATGAGGTCCATGTAGACCTCTTTGGTGTATGACGAGCCTTTGAGCACCTGCGGCAGCGCTTTCAGGGTCGCCTTGATCGCTTTCGCGCCATTGCCGACCATGAAGGCGCCGGCGGCCGCGCCTCCGATCATCAGGAGCTCGACGGGCTGGAGCAGTGCGCTCAAGTGTCCTCCGGCAAGCGCAAAGCCGCCGAAGACCGACAAACATACGATGAGGTAGCCTAGGATGACCAGCACTGATTGAGCCTTTCGAAGTTGCCTGTCGCCCGAGAGAGGGGTTGCGCGTAAAGCCCCGCGTCCCGACCGCTTTTGCCGTGTCTCATTAACGACCGCTGCACCGGGAGATTTAGGTCGGTCAAGCGACGGAAATTCACCGAAGAGGACGCAAAGGACGCGAAGGACGGTGCACGAAAAAAAACCGGCGCCAGGCGCCGGTTCAGTAATGCGTGCTACCACAAGTATTGTCCCGTCTTTACGACTTCAATCCTTTGCGTCCATTGCGTCCTTTGCGGTCCTTCCGTTAGTCGGCGTGGACCCTGGCGGTGCGCGTCTGAGCCGAACCCATGATCGCCTGCAGCAGGAATTCGCCGGGGGCGCCGGTCGGGGCGCGATGGCCTGCCGTAGCTGCGAGTTTTTCGGGAATGGCGCGCGTGCGGGTCTTCCCGGCGCGGGAAGGCACGTTGCAAAGACCGCAGACGTAGTCTTTCCTGAGATCCATGGCGTGCATCACGTATTTACCGCCGCAGGTTTTGCAGGGTGCCACGTCGAGCAGCTTCGCCTCGAAGAAACGCACGAGGCTCCATGCGCGGGTGAAGGAAAGCGCCTGCTCCAGCTCGTGGGTTTTAACGTGTTCGACGTAAAGGTTGTACGCCGCCAGAACGGCACGGATGCCGCGGGTCTGCGTATTCGTGATGAGGTAGCTGTGAATGTTGATGAAAATCGAAGCGTGGATGTTCGGCATCCAGCTCATGAACCAGTCGGTCGAGAATGGCAGCATCCCTTTCGGGGGCGACACGCCGCGCACTTCCTTGTACAGGCGCAGGAGGCGTTCGCGGGAGAGATGGGTTTCGGTTTCGAGAACCTGCAGTCTCGCACCGGCGCGGGCGAGCTCGGCTGCGAGCTGAACTTCGTCGGCGTCGGTCACTACACTTTTATTACGAGCTGCCATTTTTGCTCTCCGGTGAACCCTGCGATGCACCCTGCGGGCGCAAAAAATCTCTTAGGCGCCTTGCGGCGCCCCGTGGATCGGATCTAGTTGGCGAGGCCGGCAGCGGGCTGAGCGGACATGAGGACGGCTGCGTGCGAGCCGGCCATCAGCTTGCCTTTGCTGTAGTCGCTCAGCATGTCGACGATCAGGCTGTCGTCGAAGCGGAAGCGGAACAGGAGCATGTTCGAGGCGGCCATGCGAACGAGCTGGGCGGCCGAAAGCTTTTCGAGGATGTTTGCAACCGATTCGGCGATCCCAAGGCGGTAGATCGCGGTATCCCGGTCTTCCCGCACCATGTTCTGGGCAAGCATCAGGTAGGAGAGATTTGCTTCCCGGATTTCGTTCATCAGCTGCTCGGTTTTCATCTGGCGCTCCTGGTGTATGACTGCATTCACGATGGAGTGAATTGTGCCGATAGTCACGGAGCGCCTGAATCGGGCTGGGGCTGTACTTTGCGTGAGACTAGTGCCCGTTCGGGTATAGGAGTTTGTCCTACACGATGGCACCTCGGCGGCGCTCGGAGCGCCTACCGGCGAAGCCATCGTGCGGGGTACGAACAGAGGGCAACCGACCAGGTTTCCCTCCGTAACCTCCCCATCCTCCAAGGCCAGCGCCCTAGGGGAAAGCAGCCTCGGAAGGCAATCGGTCTGACTTAGGTCTTATCGGACGGGCACTTAGCTCTTATCGCCTAACAGGGGCGCCTCAGGCGGCCGGGACGAGGAGTTCGGCGTCGATAATGCTTTTGGGGTCGGCTTCGAGCCTGCGAATCAGGGGTAGGACGTCGCTGGCAGGGATCGGCCGGGCGAAGAGGAAGCCCTGGGCGCGATCACAGCCGCGGCGGGAGAGAAAATCGAGCTGCTGCTGGGTCTCGACGCCTTCGGCATGCACGGTGAGGTCGAAGTTCTGCGCAAGATCGATGATGGTGCGTGCGATCGCCGCGTCACCTTTGTCGATCGCGATGTTTTTCACGAACGACTTGTCGATTTTGAGGATGTCCACCGGGAAGCGCTTCAGGTATGCCAGTGAGGAGTAGCCCGTGCCGAAGTCATCGATCGCGATGCGGATGCCCATCTTTCTGAGCGCCTGCAACGTGGCGATCGTGGTCGCGGTGTCCTGAACCAGGGCCGATTCGGTGATCTCGATTTCGAGGGTCTCAGGCGCCATTCCGGACTCGCGCAGCGCCATCGCGGCGCGGCCCAGGAGACGGGGGTGTCCGAACTCGGCAGCGGAAACGTTGACTGCAATGGAAAACTTTCCGTGCCCTGAGGCGCGCCAGATACAGCCCTGACGGCTCGCTTCACGCAGCACCCATCCATCGATCTCACCCATGAGCCCGCACTCGTGCGCGAGGGGCAGGAAGCGCTCCGGCGCGAGAAGACCAAGCTCTGGATGCTGCCAGCGGACCAACGCTTCCACGTTCGACACGCGGCCCGTGCTCAACGACACGCAAGGCTGGTAATACAGCCTCAGCTCACCGCGGCGCAGCGCCTGCCATAAGGCCGACTCGAGGAGCATGTGCTCGCCCCGCACCGGATTCAATTCGGGGAAGTAGAAAAGATATGCGTCGCGGCCCATCAGACGCTTGCACTGGTGCAGCGCGGTCTCGGCGTTCAGCACGAGCTCGGGGAGCGTCGTGCCGCATTCCGGATACACGCTCACCCCCATGCTGCTTGCGATGTGAAGCTCCAGGTCCTTGTGAGTGTACGGCTGCGCCAGCGCTGTCGACAGACCTTGCACAAAGCGATGCACCGAGTCTTCGTCCGTGAAGCCGCCTTCGAACACCACAAACTCGTTCCCGCCGAAGCGCGCGGCAAACCCGTTGTGCGCGTAATCGTTCAGGCGAATGCCGATCTGCGCGAGGAGAGCATCGCCCGTCGAATAACCAAAGGTCTCGTTGACTCGCATGAAACGGGAGAAATCGATGAAGCAGACCACGGCCTGCTCGCCGGGGCGTGAGGCCGCAAGCGCGCCCGGGGCAAGCCGCAGAAACCCATCGCGCGCATGCAGGCCGGTCAGCCGGTCGTAATCGCCGCTCGTCACCCGTGAACGCAGGGCGGGAACGCCCACTACTGCAGGGACAGCGACGACGCGGATGACCTGTCCCGACCCGCCGGAAGTCGGCTCGCCGCCCATGAGCTCACGCTCGATGGCCGGCACCAAACGCTCCACGTCGCCTTTGGTGATGCAGTCGCTCGCACCGTCGTTGAGGATTGCCGATGCCACGTCTTCGGGAATACGGCCCGAATAAACGATGAACGGAATGTCGCGTCCGGTCGATTGCAGCACCGCCAAAGCAGCCCGGGAGCTGAAGCCGGGCATGGCGTGGTCGGATATCACGATGTCCCACTCCGACCCCAGCAGCGCTTTTCTCATGTCGGCTGCCGTGTCCACGCGCTGGTGCACGAGCTTCATACCGCAACGTGCGAGCTGCAAGGTCAACAGATAGGCGTCGTGCTCGCAGTCTTCCACGATCAGGACCCGCATTTCCTTTGCGCCGGACGTGGGAGGCTGAATCGAGTCGACAGTTAGCATGAGGAAGCGCTCCGATACGTGGACGCACAGCCGACCGGGACGGCCGCGTGGTTCCAAATAACGGCACCAACACCCCTCTTCTTGAACGTTAGAAACGGGGCTTTATGCCTTACCTTTTCGCAGGTAGATCCCATCCCGGAAACGTTGGCGCCGATGCCCGCAATGGAGAGCCCGCTCAAGATTTCACCGAACAGGCCGTAGTCCTGTTCGAGCAGAGCCTTGCGTCGCCGACGCGGTTTTTGCCGCGGCATTGCTTCAACCGATCGCATTCACAGGAAGCCTATGAAACACCTGACCATCGCAGCTCGATTGAAAATCATGGCAGTCCTGCCGCTCGCGATCGTGCTCGGCATCTCAGTGCTCGCATGGTACGGGTTGAGCACCGACGGCCACGCGCTGAAAAGTCTGCACGCAGATAACGAGCGCTCGCGACTCATCGGAAGCATCAATACCGACATGTACCGGGTCCACATGATGTTGGCGAATGCCGTCATCGTGGAAGAACCCCCCGAGACCGCTCAACTCGTGCGAAGCGCCGACGAGCGTATGACGGCGATCATGCGCAGCTGGAACACTTATATCGACCACCCCGGTATGTCGCCCGCCGAGAAGGAACGCGCCACCAAGGCCGGCAAGGACCTCGATCGTGTGCTCGACAGTACGGTTCAGCCCGCGATGAATGCGTTGCGCCGCGGGGACCGAGAGGCGGCCAAAACGATTGCCATGCACGAAGACAGCCGCGCGCTCAGCACCAGCGTCCGGGAGCAGCTCGAGAAGCTTCAGGCGCTGCAGGAAGCCGGCGGCAAGGTGATGTACGACCAGTCGATCGACCGCGCGATGATGCTCGCGTATGGCATGACCGGCGCCTTTTGCCTCGCCACCCTCTTCCTCGGCTGGTTCAGCTGGCGCACCACACGTGCGATCACCCGGCCCGTTGAAAGCATGCGCTCCGCGCTCGTCGAAGCGCAGCGCTCGAGCGATCTCACGCAGAGGGTCACCGTGTTCGGCCGGGACGAAGTCAGTGAAATGGGGCGCGCTTTCAACGCGCTCATGGAAAGCCTGCAGGAAACGCTGAACCGCGTCATGGCCGATGCCCAGCAGGTTTCCACGGCGGCGACCCAGATGGCCGCGGCCTCGCATCAGATCACCGAAAGCTCACGCGTCCAGTCCGAATCCGCGGCCTCCACAGCCGCCGCGGTCGAGCAGGTGACCGTCAGCATCAATCAGGTTGCGGACAATACCCGCGAGACCCGCAGCGTCTCCGAGCAGGCGTGCGTGCTCTCGACTGAAGGCGAGAAAAGCGCCCGCGCCGCCGCGGAGCAGATGCTCGGCACTGCGCATTCGGTGGGGCTCTCGATGGAGCTGATCGAGCGCCTGTCGGTGCGTTCGAAGGAAATATCCGGAATCGTCAAAGTCATCCGCGGCATCGCCGAGCAGACCAACCTCCTCGCCCTCAATGCAGCGATCGAGGCGGCACGCGCCGGCGAGCAGGGGCGCGGCTTCGCCGTCGTCGCCGACGAAGTACGCAAGCTGGCCGAACGCACGTCGAGCTCGACGACTGAAATCTCCGGGATGATCGAAGCGATTCAGGGCGAGGTCGCCCGCGCAGTCGAAAATCTAAAATCGAACAACGAGCAGGTCGCGCAAGGCAAGTCGCTTGCCGAACAGGTCGCCTCGACACTGGCGCGCATCAACGAGGGTGCCCGCATCACGATGGAGCGCATTAACGACATCAGCTCCGCGGCTTCCGAGCAGGGCACTGCATCGAACGACATCGCGCGCAACGTGGAAAAGATCGCGCAGATGACCGAGGAAAACAGCGCCGCAATCACCCAGGCCTCGAGCACGGCGCGCGAGCTCGAATCCCTCGCCACACGGCTGCATGCGGACGTCGCTCAGTTCAAGACCTCCTGAGCGCACCGACGCGATCCCGGATGTCCGAACTCCTGAAAACAATCGATGGCCGCACGCGGCTCGTCGGCACGAACAAGCTCGAGATTCTGATGTTCACGCTCGGGCTCGACGGGCGAAGTGGGCGCCGTGAACTGTTCGGCGTGAATGTTTTCAAGGTGCGCGAAGTCATGCGCGCGCCAACGATCACCCGTGCGCCCGACATGCCCTCTGCGGTGGAAGGCATGGTGAGCCTGCGCGGCGCCCTCGTGCCCGTGATCAACCTTGCGCGACACGCGAACGTCACGGCCGTCGACACGCCGATCATGATCGTGACCGAATTCAGCGGTCAGACCCAGGGCCTCCTTGTGGAAGCGGTGGACACCATCCTGCGCATGGCTGACCAGTCGATGCGCA
>JBKJPI010000347.1:0-8358 GCA_046595235.1 Burkholderiales bacterium
CGACATACTCATGCTTGCGATCGGAAGTGGAATGGTCGTCGACGCGATCCAGAACCTTACCCGGTAGCGTAGCGATACACGTGCTTGAATCCCGGCCTTCGCGCCGGGATGGCGAGCTCTAACGCCCCATCGGCGTCAGCGGCTCTCCTGCGATCCACGCCTTGATGTTCTTCAGCGCGTTTTCGTAGAACCTCTTCAGATTCTCGTCGACGACGTAGCCCAGGTGCGGCGTGAGCACCACGTTATCGAGCCGCCTGATCACATGATCCCTGGACAGCGGTTCAGTCCAGAAGACGTCAAGCCCCGCTCCGGCAATACGCTTGTCCTGCAAGGCACTGATGAGCGCCTGCTCATCGATCAGTGGTCCGCGCGACGTATTCACGATGTATGCGGTCGGCTTCATTGCGACGAGGTCCGCAGTGCTGACGATGCCGCGGGTGCTCGCATTCGAAACGATATGCAGTGAAAGTACATCCGATTCGGCGAAGAGCGACTCCTTCGATACCCGCCGCACCGAGACTTCCGCTGCGCGCTCATCGGTCAGGTTCGGACTCCACGCGATGACGTTCATGCCGAACGCCTGACCGTACCGCGCGACGTGCTTTCCGAGACGCCCGAGGCCGAGAATCCCCAGCGTCTTACCCGCGAGTGATTGCGTGATCACCGTCTCCTGCCATCCGCCGGTGCGCATCGCTGTGTCGGCCTGCGGAATACGCTTGACCAGCGCCAGCACCAGGGCCCATGCGATTTCCGCGGTCGAGCTCTGCCCGCTCGCTGCACCGTGCGCGCTACAGAGCGCAACATTCCGGCGCGCGCATGCTTCGGCATCGATGCTGGGATTGCGCGCACCCGTGCTCACGATGAGCTTCAGGTTCGGCAGTGCATCGATCACGCTTGCGGGAAAGCGCGTGCGTTCGCGCATCGCGACGATGACATCGTAAGGCTGAAGGCGCCGGATGAGCGCGTCCGGGTCGGCCACGTTATCGGCGAACGAATCGACAGTCGTTCCGGCCGGCAGCGCGCTCCAGTCGGCTGATTGTTTGGCGATCTGCTGGTAATCGTCGAGGATGGCTATCTGCATGTTGGAATCTCGGGTAACCCACGCGCACGCGCGCAGTATTTCAGCGAGTGTGGAGTGCGTACTACGCGTGTGCGCTCACGGCCCGCAATAATCCGCACGGCGCATGTTTCTCGGAAAGCGCGGCCCGCTGATGCCCGGCCGCCCGTCCGCGATGCGCTTCAGCAGATCTTTCACTTCGGTATCGAACGTGCCGAGCGCGCGAGGACTGCGTGAGCCGCGGTGGCCGCCGATATCGTCGAGGTCGACCAGTTTCGCGATGGGAATGTGCTGCGCCGCCTCGAGCACGCCGCCTTCGCGCGGCGGATGAAGCTGATCCTGACAATTCGGCAGCAGGAGCACGCGCGCCTTGATCGAGCGCGCCGCCGCGGCGAGATCGCCGTTGAAGCCGCGCGTCTGGCCGATATCGTGGCTTTGAATTGCCCAGCTGCGGTAAATCCAGTCGCGCGCCTGCACGTTCGTCCCCACGGTCTTCGCATCCCTTGCGAACGCCGCGTGAACGTCAGCCTGCGTCGCGAACTCCTCTTCGTAACCGGCAGCCGAGGAGCCCACGACGCTCTGGATCTGGAGTCCGACGCCAATGCCGGCGCGCGGCGGGTCGTCGTTCGGATACTCTCCGTCGAGCCATTTCGGATCGACCATCACGACCTGTCGCACCGCCTCCCAGATGAAGTTGCCCTGGCGGTTGGCGCGGGCCATCGGCGTTCCTGGAATGGCCGCATCCATGAAAGCAGGATGGCTGACCGCCCACTGCATCGTTTCGATCCCGCCCATCGAGCTTCCCGCGACCGCGACGAGATGCCTGATCCCGAGACACTCCGTAAGCATGCGATGCTCGGCGTTCACCATGTCGCGGATGTTGAAGCGCGGAAACTTCATGTTCAGCCCCGAGCGCGTTGGGGAAGTCGTGGCGTTTGGATCCATCGATGCAGCGCCCAGCGTGTCAGGCTGAATGATGAAATAGTGGTCGGGATCGAACGCCTTGCCGCGTCCCACCCAGTACGACTGATTGTTGCGATTGCCTTGCAAACCATGCAGCGAAAGGATTGCGTTGCTCTTGTTTTCGTTGAGCGTGCCGAATGTGATGTAGGTCATGCGAAAGTCGCGAATCACCGCTCCGCTTTCGAGCTTGAGATCGCCGAGCTGGCAAGTCTGAACTGCGCTCGGCTTGATCTGAGCCCACGCCGACGAAGACGAGACGATCATCGCGGCGACAACGAGGATTTTTAAAATACGCGACATGACGCCTCCCTGAAATTGTTTTACTGACGTATCCCCGCCTTCTGCACGACCCGTGTCCACTTTGCGATCTCCGCTTTGAAAAAAGCGCCAAATTCCTGCGGCGAGCTGCCGGCGGGTTCAGCGCCGTCACTCTGATAGCGGCTTCGCAGCTCCGGATGCTTCAGGGCTTTACCGATCTCGGTGTTCAGCCGTTCGATCACCGGAGCGGGTGTGCCTGCGACTGCGAGGAGACCATACCACTGACTCATCTCATAACCGGGAACACCGGCTTCGGCGACAGTCGGGATCTCGGGCGCGGCAGGCGTGCGGCGTGCCGTTGTCACGGCCACCGCGCGCAATCGACCTTGCTTCGCCTGCGGAAAGACCGAAGGCAGCGTGCAGAAGCACAGCGGCACATGCCCGCCGACGAGATCGGCGATCGCGGCGCCGGTGCCTTTATAGGGAATGTGCACCATGTTCACCTGTGTGAGCATGCGGAAGAGCTCAGTCGCAAGGTGTGCGGAGCCGCCGATGCCGCCGGAGGCGTACGAGAGCTTTCCGGGCTGCGACTTTGCGAGCGCGACGAGCTGCGGAACGCTTCTCACTGGCAAAGACGGATGAACCACCAGAAGAAGCGGCGTCTCGGCGAGCAGGCTGACGGGCGCGAAGGCACTTGCCATATCGAGCGACAGCTTCGAATCCATGGCTGGTGCGAATGCATAGTTGCCGGGCGCGATGAGCAGCGTGTAGCCGTCGGGCGCGGCTTTGGAGACGAGCTCCGCGGCGATCATCCCGTTCGCACCCGGGCGGTTGTCGACAATGACCTGCTGACCCAGTGTTTCAGCAAGTCGCGGGCTCAAACCGCGCGCAATGACATCCGCGCCGCCGCCGGCGGCAAAGCCGATGAGTAGGCGCACGGGCTTGACCGGATAAGTCTGGGCGCCGGCAACGCCCGGAAACAACGCGAGCAGGAAGGAGGCGGCGAGGCTACGGTGCATCAGTCTCCTTCCAGCGGCGCAGGCTACACTCAGGCTCTCGCGGCAACTGCGGTCCAGACGTTCACGTGTGGGCATGAGATCTCTCATATTTGGAATTGCAGCAGGCGCGAGAAATGCTTGAAGCATCCATTATCGTTCAACGAAAGGAGCAATCATGAAGAAAACACTATCCGCCCTTGCTGCCGCCGCCGCAGTGCTCGCCGCATTCGCAGCGCCTGTCGCTGCACAACAGCCGGCGACAGCGCCGAGCCAGAAGGGACAGGCACCGAGCCCGACCGATCTGAACCTCAATAAGCGCAGTGAATCAGGCGCGCAGGCGACGACAGGCGCCGGTGCCGCGACGGGCGCGGGCCAGCCGCAGGGTATTGCTCAACCTGCGCAGCCTCAACCGGGCAGTGCCAAAGCCAGAGCTCAGGCCAAGTCCAACGCCGAAAGCGGCACGAGCACGAAGGAGACCAAGAGCGCAAAGAAAAAGCGCTCGACCAAGCGATCCAAGGCCCGCAGCAACGCTGACGACCCGACGGCAGGCGACGTGCCGGCGCCCCGATAGCGCTGCTCGGCCTCGTTGAGCCTGCCGAAGCTCGCTGATGGAGGGCGCGCTCGACGACGTCACCGTGCTCGATCTCGGCCAGGTCATCGGCATGCCGTTCTGCACGATGCTCCTGGCCGACATGGGCGCGCGCGTGATCAAGGTCGAATCGCGTGCAATGGGTGCGGAGCGCATGTCGCTCGGCATCAGGCGTGAGCGCGACGGCAAAACGGAGCGCGTTCACGCGGCGCAGTATCGCGAGCGTAACAAGCTCGGCATCACTCTCGACCTGAAGCAGACCGCGGGCGTGACGCTTTTCAGGGAGCTCGCCGCGAAGGCCGATGTCGTTGCCGAGAACTTCAGCGTCGGCACGATGGACCGGCTGGGGCTCGGGTACGACGACATGGCGCGCATCAACCCGGGCATGATCTATGCGTCGATCACTGCGTTCGGACAGGACGGACCGTACGCGCTGCAGCGCGGCTATGACATGCTTGCGCAGGCGATCAGCGGCTATATGAGCATCAACGGCTATCCCGATGGCCCGCCGACGCGCTCGGGGCAGTCGATCTCCGACTACAACGCCGGCATGCTGTGCGCGTTCAGCATCGTCTCCGCCCTGCGCTATCGTGACCGCACAGGTAAGGGGCAGCGCATCGACATCGCGCTGCTCGACAGCATGATCATCGCGCTCGACAACCTTGGCGAGCGTTATACCGTCGGCGGCGAGGTGCTCACCCGCGCAGGCAATGTGTCGTTCGGCGGTTCGGCTTCGGGTGTTTATCCCACGACCGATGGGCACGTCGCAATCGCTGCGGCGACGAGTGATCTTGTGTGGCGCCGGTTCTGTAAAGTGATCGGCCGCGCCGAGCTTGCCACGGATGCCGAATTCGCGACTGTCCCCGCACGACGCGATCGTCGCGATCGAGTGGCAGCCGTTATTCAGGCGTGGACGAGCACGCGTCCCAGGGCCGAAGTCGTGAAAGCACTTGCTGAAGCCGGCGTGCCGGCAGCGCCGGTGAACAATGTCGCCGAGATGATGGCCGATCCGCAGGTGAAGGCGCGTGAGATGTTTATCGACTATGACCACCCGATGTACGGGCCACTGAAGGTCACCGGCACGCCGCTCAAGCTCTCGGAAACCCCGGGCCGCATCGATCGGCTCGCGCCGACGCCGGGCGAGCACAACCAGGAGATCTTCGGAGATCTACTGGGCCACTCGAAGGAAGAGCTGGCGCAGTGGGAGGCGGAAGGGGTGATCTAGCGCATGCGGGAAGGCACGCTTCGCTCGGTTCTGCTGGTCAAGGCGATCGAAGAAACCGGTGGCACCGAGCTTCTCATTACCGACGCGGACCGCAAGGCGGCGACACGCGAAGCCAGTCGCGATGCCGGCGTCACCCCGACCGGACACGCGCTGAACGAGGGCTCCGCGCTGCCGGGGCGCGCACAGCGAATGCTTGCCGCGCGCGCCGAGGTCCTGCTGGCGCCGGTCGTCGCTCACCATCCATTCATCGAACACGTATCGAACCTCGCGAGTGGTCCCGCTTCAGTGGGGTGGGTGCTTGTCGGGCTGAGCGCGCTATGCGGCGGCGCGCTGTCGGCGCTCGACGGACCCCGGCGCATCGACATCGTGTCACTGCCGCTGCTCGCGTTGGTCGCCTGGAACCTCATCGTCTACGCGGCGGTGATCGCGGGCTGGCTGCGGCCCGCGTCGAAGAAGCCAGCGCCCCGGCGCCTGCCGAGCTTCGTGACCGAACGCATCCTCGGGAACCTGAAGCGCTTCGTCGACCGCTCGGCGAAGTTCAACGCGCCACTTGCTGAAGCGCTGAACCGGTTCGCCCGCGAGTGGGCAGAGGTGGCGAAGCCCCTGCTGATCGCGCGTGCGTCGCGCGTGTTCCACTTGTGCGCCGCGGCCGCAGGTGCGGGCCTCATTGCGGGCCTGTACTTGCGCGGGATCACGCTCGCCTACACCGCAGGCTGGGAAAGCACCTTCATCGATGCGCACGGCGTGCACATGCTGATTTCGATCATCTATGGGCCCGCATCCGCCCTGACCGGCATCCCGATTCCCGAGGTGGCTCATCTCGAGGCCATCCGCTGGCAGAACGGCGCCGGCGGCGAGCGCGCCGCGAGCTGGATCCATCTCCTCACCGCGTCCGTCGCCATTTTCATCGTCGTGCCGCGGCTTGCCCTCGTCTTGCTCGGCACGCTGTCGGTCTGGCGAAGATCGTTTCGCGCCGCCTTGCCGCCTTCGCTCATCGAATACTTCCGCAAGACCTTCGGCGGCCAGGGCGCACTGGTGCGCATGGCGGTCACGGTGTTCCCATATGCCTACGAGCCTTCCGAAAGCGTGGTGGCCGGAATAAAGCGCCTGCTCGCGGCGGCTCTCGGCGAGAACGGCGTTATCGACCTCCGCCCGTCGGTCCGCTATGGCGATGAGGAGACCTTGCTGAGCAGTGTCGGCGAAACCCGGGACGTTGACGTGATCGTCGTGCTCATGAATCTTGCCGCGACGCCCGAAGACGAGAACCACGGCGCGGTCATCGCCGGCGTGCGTCAGCGGGTTACGGCAGCGCGCGGGTCGCGCAGGGCGCTCGTGATCCTGGACGAAGGTCCCTACGCGACGCGAATGGGCGCGGTCGGCGGCGCCGCGGAGCGCATCGGTGAGCGCCGGCGTCTCTGGCAACCGTTCGTCGAGACGCACGATCTCAAGGCGTACATCGTGAATTTTTCGATTCCCGCGGACGTCACCGATGCGCCGGACGGCGAAGTCGAGCGCCTGCGCGCCGCGTTGCTGCAATTGACCTGATCGAGACGATGCTGCTCTCCCCAAACACCGTCACCCTGAGCCTCGTCTCGCACACGAACGTCGGGAAGACGACGCTCATGCGAACACTGATACGCGGCGATGTGGGTGAAGTCGCGGACCGGGCGCACGTGACCTTCAGCGCCGAGAGCCGTGTGTTGATCGATACACCCGAAGGCGACGTGCTGCAGCTGTGGGACACGCCCGGATTCGGCGACAGCGTGCGCCTACTGAAACGCCTGCGCATGAGCGCGAACCCGATCGGCTGGTTCATGACGCAGGTCTGGGATCGTTTCACCGACCGGGCGTTCTTCAACAGCCAGATCGCGATCCGCAGCGTTCGCGAGCAAAGCGACGCGGTCCTGTATCTCGTGAACGCGGCCGAAGATCCCGTTTCGGCGGCATATGTCGACGTCGAGCTGGAGATCCTGTCGTGGATCGGAAAGCCCGTGCTGCTCCTGCTCAACCAGATGGGCGCGCCGCGGCCTCAGCAGGCGGAGGCTTTGGAGGAGGCGGCCTGGCGCCAACACATCGTTCGACGCGACCGCGTGCGCGGTCCCATCGCGATGGACGCGTTCGCGCGCTGCTGGGTGCAGGAAGACAAGCTGCTCGGCACGGTGGGTGAAATGCTGCCGCCGGCGAAGCAGCCGGCGTTCGAGCGGCTGCGCGCGACCTGGCGCACCCGCAATCTCGAAGTGTTCGACGCGTCGATGAGCGCGCTCGCCGCGCAGGTCGCCGAAACCGCGACCGACCGCGAAACGCGGACCGCGCCGCGGTTCGGCCTCAAGGTGCGCCGCTGGCTGACGTTTTGGGCGAGTGACAAGAAGCGGCCCGATCCCGAAGTCGAGCAGGCGCTGAATGCGTTGGCGCAGCGGCTCAGCGTCGCGGTGCGCGTGACGACCGATCGGCTGATCGCGCTTCATGGCCTGTCGGGCCGCGCCGAGAACGTCATCCTCGCTCGCCTCGCCGGGGACAGCGACGTCCTGAAAGAGCCGTCGGATGTCCGCGCATCGGGTGTGCTGGCCGGCGTCCTCACAGGGGCGGCGGGCGGGCTCGCTGCGGACCTTGCCGCGGGCGGGCTTACGCTCGGCGCTGGGGCGCTCATCGGCGGCATCGTAGGCGCGCTCGGCGGCGCCGGCGCCGCCCACGCATACAACCTCGCGCGCGACGCAGACCACCTTCAGGTGGGTTGGTCCCACGAGTTTATGACGCAGCGCGTGAGGGCCGCGCTCCTCCGCTATCTCGCGGTGGCGCACTACGGCCGGGGCCGCGGCGACTGGATCGAAGGCGAGTATCCGCCGCACTGGCAGGGCCTCGTCGATGAGACCACGCTGCACTACCGAAGCGAGATCGAGTCGATGTGGGTCTTCGCCCACGGCGATGCGCCCGCGAGCGAGGTGGCGGCGCGCTTGAAGCCGCTCATGACCGAGGCTGCTCGCCAAGCGCTCGTTCGGCTTTATCCGGCGTCGGAAGGGATATTCGCCCGTCCTGTTTGAACGGCGTCAGCTCGCGGGGATCGTCGTGAAAGCTATCGCCGAAGCAGGCGCTATCGCGTAGCGGACGCGCCTTGCGGGCTATTATTTTCCGTCGTGCGATGCGATCGATACGACCGCAGGTTTGCCTGAGCGATTACTCCATGCGTGATTCACGCCGCGGTTGATGACGAAGTCGCCCTGCTTGACCGTCACTTCCTGAGTATCGAGCACGAGCACGATCTCGCCTTCGA
>JBKJPI010000409.1:0-3249 GCA_046595235.1 Burkholderiales bacterium
CAAAGGGATGCAGGTCGGCGGCGTGCGTAAGCTCACCATCCCGCCCGAGCTCGGTTATGGCGCCCGAGGTGCAGGCGGCGCGATCCCTCCTAACGCCACTCTCGTATTTGAAGTGGAGCTTCTGAAAGTCGGTCGGTAGGGGCGTCGCTCGCCTTCGCTTTGGGCAAGCCGCCCCACGAACAGAGAACGTCCGAAAATGAAAATCTACTTTCGGCCGGGACAGCAAGTTAGCACTTCAGGCTTGGGGCGGCCCGGCGCCTGAAGTGCGGAAGAGCACGCAGAATCGAGAGATTGCAGCGCGCTCGATGTTTCGTAGCAGTTTCATGCTCGAATCGGCTGGCTTTGCCAGCGATTCAGTTCAAATTGGTAGTTCCGGCGCAAAGTAGGGGTTCACTTTGCGGCGGAATAGTGAAGGTGAAGCTTGAAAGCTGAAACCGTCGGGTTCGCCGATGTGAGTTATGACGAAGCAGTGCGGCGCGCGCGCGAGCTCGTGCCGTTCCTTCGCGAGCAGGCGCCGAAGAACGAGGCGGCCCGCCGGCTGACGCCGGAAGTCATAGCGGCGCTCCACCGAAGCGGCCTCTTGCGTTACCTGCAACCGAAGATTCGGGGCGGGATGGAGCTTCCGTTCGTCTCATACTTCGACATCCCCGAAATCCTTGCGCAAGGCGACATCTCGGTCGGCTGGACGGTCGCGAACCTCGCTTCGCACCATCGCAATCTTGTGTGGTGGCATCCAAAAGCCCAGGAAGAGGTGTGGGGCCCGAATCCGGACGTCGGAATCGCGTCCGGCATTGCGTACCAGCAAGGTAGAGGAACGAAGCAGGATGGGGGCGTCCTGCTCAGCGGCGAGTGGAATTTTTCATCCGGCACCGATCACTCGGACTGGAGCATGCTCGCCTGCATGTTGCGCGAGGGCGACAAGGTGGTCGATTACGTCTACTGCCTGGTACCGAGCACGCAATACGAGATCATCGACGACTGGCATACGCTCGGAATGCGATCCACAAGCAGCAAGACCGTCCGCTGCAAGGATGTATTCATCCCCGATCACCGTGTGCTCTCGATGTACGTCTCCAAGCCGGATCACTCGTGGCCAGGACTCGAGGTTCATCGCAATCCGCACTATCGCATACCAACGTCGGCGCTCGGTGGCTACTGCATCGCCGCCTGCCTTGTAGGCAATGCGCGCGCCGCGCTCGACACGACCATCGAATGGGTGAAGTCGCGCAGCACGAACTACACCGGTGCGAAGATGCGCGACTTCCAGACCGTGCAATTACGCATTTCGAAGGCCGCCGCGCAAGTCGACGCTGCCGCGCTCCTCATGCGAAATGACTGCGTTGAAGCGCAGCTGCTATACGAGAATGGCGGCGCGCTCGACGTCGAAACGCGGCTCCGATACAAGCGCAACTGCGCGCTCGGTGCGAGACTTTGCGTCGAGGCCGTCGATTCCCTGCACGAGATGGCCGGCGCAAACGGCGTCTACGACAAATATCCGCTCCAGCGCATGTTCCGCGACTCGCGCGCCGCTGCGGGACACTTCAGTTTCAGCATCGATGCCCAGCTCCCGCCGTGGGGGCTGGTAATGCTGGGCGGTGAGTTCAAGAGTCCGACGCTGTAGCGGCAACCCGCCGGTACGCGCCGCGTCGACGTCGGACATCGGACATCGGACATCGGACATCGGCTTGCTAAGCCGCGCGCTGCGACGCGCGCAACTGTTTCGCGATGAAGGCGCGGATCATCTCGTGAGCACGATCGGTCTGCGGCCCCGGATCTGCGACCCACATGTGCCCGCACCCTTCGAAGATCTCGAGATCGCACTCGCCACCGGCTTTCCTGTAGGTCTCGGCGAATTTCTGCTGGATCGGGGGAATCACATTGTCGTCGAGCGCCCCCTGCAGGATGAAGATTGGCGGCAGCGTCACTTTTTCACCGCGCTCGAGGATTTCCTGCGGATTCGCCTCGTGGATCGTCTCCCACGGCACGAACCAGCGTTTGGTCTTGTTCATCATCTCCTCGCGCTTCATTTTCTCGGCCTGCTTGAAGCGCGTGAACGGGTCGCTGATCGGCGACCGAGCGATCACATAAGCAACCGACGGGTCGACACTGGGCGCCTCGGCGAGCGGGATCGCGTTGTAAAGAGGATCGCGCGGACGCATCGCAAGCAGCTCGGCGAGATGGCCGCCGGTGGAGCTTCCGAGAACGCCCAGATTGCGTGCTTCGCCGTTCCACTCTTTCGCCTTGTGCTTCAACCAGCGCACCGCGTAATTCGCGTCCTGCACGGAAGCGGGATACGGCGCTTCGGGTGCGAGTGTCAGATCGACGGCCACCACGAGCATTCCGCTTCGCGCAAGGTTCTCGTCCATCGGCACGTTCGCGAAGCGGTCCTTGTCGTTCCACGCGCCGCCGTGCAGGTCCAGCAGCGTCGGGAACGGACCCGGCCCCTGCGGCTGATAGACGCGCGCCAACAGCTGGCGCGTCGGCGTTTTGCGGAACTCGACGTCCCACGCCTTGATCTCATAATCCGCAGTCGTGTCGTACGCGCCCATCGTGTTCTCCTTTGTCGAACGTAAAGGATAGCGCGTTTTATTGCTACCATCGCCGCTTGCAACGACAGGGGGTACCGATGCTATTTACGTGTGCGCCGCGCAGCTGTGCGGCAGTCCGCAGTTCAGACCGCAAGGTGGTGCAGCGCGGCAGGAAGAGCCTTGCGGTGGACCTCCACTGTCACGTTCAAACCCCTGAAGCCGACGCGCTTGCGAAGCAAACCGCAGTACCGCACCGCGATCCCGTCGATCAACACGGCAGTCAGCGCAGCGCCGATCGGCAAAAGGCGCTACGCACCGAGCTCGATAAAAAGCTCACGTCGATCACGCAGCGTCTCAAGGACATGGATCGCATGGGCATCGACATCCAGGCGATTTCGACTTCACCCAGCCAGTACTTCTATCGCATCGAGCCGGAGCTCGGGCAGCAGACGTCGCGTCTCGTGAACGAAAACCTTGCGCGCATCGTCTCGGGCAACCCTGATCGGTTCGTGGCACTTGGAACGGTGACCATGCAGGAGCCGAAGCTTGCATTGAAAGAGCTCGAATACTGCATGAAGACGCTGGGCTTCCGTGGTCTCGAGATCGGCACCAACGTGCGCAAGGCCGAGCTTTCGGATGAGCGCTTCAACGCGTTCTGGGCGAAGGCGGAGGCGCTCGGCGCTGTGATCTTCCTGCATCCGAGCGGTTTCACCGATACGAG
>JBKJPI010000508.1:0-9659 GCA_046595235.1 Burkholderiales bacterium
CCGTCGGCGACGAGCGCGGCGTATGTAAGGCCCGCCGGTCCCGCGCCGATCACGCAGATGCGCCGGCCCTGGGGAAGCCCGTCCGCGTTTGCATACTCGATCTCGCTTGCGGCTGCCGGATTCACGACGCAGCCGAGCCGGTCTCCTCCGCGCATCTCGTCAACGCACTTGTTGCACGCGATGCAGCGTCTGATTGCGGCACCGGCCCGTGCTTTCACGACCCAATCCGGGTCTGCGATAAGCGGCCGCCCCAGCGCCACGAAATCAGCTTTGCCGCTGTCGATGGCCGCCATTGCGATCTTCGGATCGCCGAGACGTCCCACTGCGATAACGGGAATCGATACTTCATGCCTGATCCGCGCGGCGTACTCGAGAAAGATGCCTTCGGGGAAGCTCATCGGCGGGGTCATCATGTGCGCCGAGGGAAGCGAGCGATAATGCCCTGCGGTCACGTGCAGGGCATCGGCGCCTTCAGCAGCAGCCCACTTCGCAAACTGCAGTGCGTCCGCGGGGGTCAGTCCGCTGGGGAAATAATCGTCCGCGTTGAGCCGCACGATCACCGGCAATTTCGGCAGCGCCGCTTTAACCGCGCGAAGAATCTCCAGGCTGATGCGGGCGCGATTCGCGAGCGAACCGCCGTATTCATCGACGCGATGGTTTTCCTCGGGACACAGAAACTGCGAGAGCAGGTAGCCGTGGGCCACGTGGAGCTCGACGCAATCGAAGCCTGCGCCTTGCGCACGCAAGGCCGCCGCGACGAACGCGCCCGTTGTTTCGGCGATGCGCTCCTGCGTCATTTCGAGCGGCGTTATGGTTTCACCCCGCAGCTCGAACACGTAATGCGGGACAGCCGAAGGCGCGATCGGGGGCTCGCCGCAGATATCCTCTCGCGTGTGGCCGCCGGCGTGCCCGAGCTGGATCGATGCTTTGGCGCCCCGCGCATGGAGAGCATCGGTGAGCCGCGTCAGCCCCGGTACGAAGCGATCGTCGTAAATCCCGAGCTCGTGAAAGCGATGCCTTCCGACTTTTTCTGGTGACGCCATCTCCACGGTGATGAGTCCGGTGCCGCCATCTGCCCGCGCGCCGAAGTAAGCGATCGTGGCGTCGGTAACGAAGCCTTCACGGTCGGCGAGCCGGGTCGTCATCGCAGGCATCACGACGCGATTCGGAATCTCGACCGCGCCGATGTGCGCCGGAGAAAAGAGTGCCGTCATGTGGGCAATGAAGGATGTTTTGAGTAAAGTGCAGCGAAGTTGTTCGCTTCACTGCGCTGGAGCATAAGCCATAAACAGGAATCTCCTCGCCCGCCGGCGCAGTCAATCAGAAAGGTGAACGGATGAGCATCGAATGGCGCTGTAAAGCCGGTGTGCGCGCGAGGAATGAAATATGACGATGCAATCCCAGATGGCGTGGCCCAATGGAAAGCGCGTCGCCGTGGTCGTCAGCGTGCTCCTGGAAACCTGGGCGGAAGGAAAGTCACCGACGTATTTCCCGCGCACCACGCCGCTCAAGGCCGGCACGCCCGATCTTCCGGGGCGCCAGTGGTCGCAATACGGCGCGGAAGAAGGCCTCTGGCGCATCACCAACATCCTCGAGCGCGCAGGTATCCGCGGCACGGTGTTTTCGAATGCGCTCAGCGCCGAGATGTACCCCGATCTCATCCGCGCAATCGTCAAATCCGGTCAGTCCGTGGCCGCTCACGGCTACGCGCAGAACCAGTACCTGCTCGACATGAGCGATGACGAGCAGCAAAGAACGATTCGCAGCTGTCTCGATATTCTGGAGCAGGCTTCGGGCACGCGGCCCGACGGCTGGGTGACACCCGTCTACGGCTCGAACGCGCTCACCCACGATCTTCTCGTGAAGGAAGGCGTCCGGTGGCACGCGGATGCCCTCGATTCGAGCGTCCCCCGGCTGCAGAAGACCGCGAGCGGAAGCATCATCGCATTGCCCTGGAGCGATTTTGTCGATAACCGCGTGCTGCGCTCGAGCCCGCGTGACTACCTCGACGCCTACGTCGATACCTTCGAGTACCTGCATTCGCAGGAGCGGCTCGGTCTCCTCAATGTGGCGATACACGGCCACTTCGGCGGGCGCCCACTCATGAGCGCGATTTTTTCGAAAGTACTGCAGCACCTGCGCGGCTTCTCCGACGTGTGGTTCGCCACGCATAGCGAGGTTGCCGAATGGTTTGCGGCCCAGGGCGTCGAGCGTATCCCTCCAGAGGCGCGTTTTTCGCGGAAGTTGGGAGAAAGATAAAGCTCAAGTTTTACCGACAGGTGCCGCTAGTACGGCCTGATACTTTTTTACCGTACGACCCAGCAATGAAAAATAACAGGGATGCGCCGGTCGCCGGCGCAGTGCCAGGGCCAAACCTGGCGGGGGATCTACTCTGGTTCACGGCGGCAAGCTTCGGCGCCGGAATCATGAGCGCAGTTGCCGCAGGCGCGCTGGTCATACTTCTAGCGTAGGGGCAGCAACGTCCGAAAGTGAAAATCTACTTTCGGCCGGAACGGCAAGTTAGCACAAAGGCTTCGGGCGGCCGGGCGCCTTTTGTGCAGAAAAAGCAACGAAGAATCGAATGGTGCGCAACCGTCCTTTCTTCGTGGAAGTTTCAAGCTCGAATCGGCGGGCTTGGCCCGCGATTCAGTTCAAATTCGTAGTCCGGCGCAAAGTAGGTTTGCACTTTGCGACGTACGTCCTACTTGCCGATGAACTTCGGCTTCCGCTTCTCGATGAAGGCGGCCATGCCTTCTTTCTGATCCTGGGATGAGAAGAGAAGCTGGATCGCTTTCGTTTCCAGCGCGAGTCCGGTTTCGAGCGATGCGTCCATGCCCCGCAGCACGGCTTCCTTGGCCTGCTCGATCGCGAGCGGCGGGAGCTCAGCGATCTGCTTCGCCATCTCGACCGCGCGCTTCTCAACCTCCGCATCCGGCACGAGCTCGCTCACCAGCCCCATGCTGAACGCTTCCTGCGCGCTGAAGATGTCGCCTGTGAGCACGTAGCGCATCGCCTTGTATTTGCCGACGGCGCGAATGAGACGTTGTGTTCCGCCACCGCCGGGGATGATTCCGATCTTCACTTCGGGCTGGCCGAATTTTGCACTCTCGCCTGCAACGATGATGTCGCACGTCATCGCGAGCTCGCAGCCGCCGCCGAGTGCAAAGCCGTTGACGGCCGCAATCACGGGCTTCGGACATTCGGCGATCGCGCGCCACAGCTTGAGCGTGCCCCGCTGCATCATTTCGATCGTGCCGGCGTTGGCCATCTCCTTGATATCGGCGCCCGCAGCGAAAGCCTTTTCGTTACCGGTCAGCACGATGCAGCGCACCGCCTCGTCATCGGCAACTTCGGCCATGCGCTGCGCGATGAGCCGGCGCACTTCCATGTTGAGTGCGTTGCGCGCCTCGGGCCGGTTGATGCGAACCAGGGCGACGTTTTCCGAGGGCCGCTCGACGAGTACGACTTCAGCCATTCCAATGCTCCTGTTCAGCCTCACAGCCTAAAGCCGGAGGAAGGGAGGTTACGGAGGGAAACCTTGGGTGTCCCTCTGTTCGTTGTCCGAGCCGCGGCTGCGGGCGATGCATCCCGCCTAGCATCATCGCCGCGGCAGGTTACGGAGGGAAGCCTTCGGTGTCCCTCTGTTCGACTCAGACGCAAAGCGAATGACGGTTGCGGGATAGCCGCGGCCGTTATTTAGCAAGACCGAGGTCGATCAGGACCGCTTTCATATCCGCATAGTCCTTGTCGAGGTCCTTCCTGAACTGGGGGCCGGTCACGAAATCGTTCGACCAGTAGTTCTTGTCGATGTCGGCTTTCCACTCCGGTGCTTCCGTCGCCTTGCGCAGCACGCCTTCCCAGTATGCCGTCTGCTGAGGGGTCAGCCCTTTCGGCGCGAGGATGGCGCGCCAGCCCCCGAACACGAGATTCACGCCCTGCTCTTTCCATGTCGGTGCGTTCGCGAGATCGCCCCCGAAGCGCTGAGTCGCCGCGACGCCGACGACGCGAAGCTTGCCGGACGCGACGTGCGCCGCGATGTTCCCGGCGGCGGTTGTGACTAGATCGATGTGCCCGCCCAGCAGATTCGTAATGGCTTCGGCCGAGCCCTTGTGGGCGATCACTTTCAGATCGCGCGCGTTGACGCCTACAGCCTTGGCGAGAAGTCCCGCAGCGATGTGATTGTGACTGCCGAGCGTGGTGGCGAAACCGATGCTGACCGACTTCGGGTCTTTCTTCAGGCGCTCGACGAGATCCTTGCCGGTTTTGACCGGTGACGACGCATTCACGGCGAACACGACGTAATCATTGAAGAGTGACGCAATCGGCGTGAAATCGCTGTGGTGCAGCGTGCCCAGACCGGTTATGTGATTGGTGAGGAGCGAAGGCGTCCCCACGAGAAGGTAGTGGGGGTCGCCCGCATGCTGCGCCACGTAGGTGAACGCAATGTTGCTGCCGCCGCCTGGCTTGTTGTTGACGGTGAGTGACCGCGGGACCAGCTTGTTTTGCGCGACGATGCGCTCGACCGTGCGCGCAGTCTTGTCGTTGCTGCCGCCGGGCGCGGAGCCGACGACGATCTCAATATTTTTCTGCGGCGTCCAGGTCTGGGCGGAAGCCGGAGTTGTGCTGAGGGCGAGTATTGCGGCGTAAACGGCGTATCTGATAGTCATTGTTATCTCCTCACATTTTCTGAAGGTTCGTCGCTTTCACGACCTTCGCGTATTTGTCGATCTCGGAGCGGATGAACTTCGCAAAAAATTCCGGCGATCCGCCCATGGGCTCGAGACCGTCATTCGCGAAGCGCTCCCGGATGTCGGCACTCTTCAGCGCCTTGTCGACTTCCGCATTGAGCCGCGAGACGATTTCCTTCGGCGTCTTCGCGGGGGCCATCATGCCGAACCACGTCGTCGCTTCGTAGCCTTTGAGGCCGGACTCGTCAAAGGTGGGAAGGCTCGGCAGCGCCTGAAAGCGCTTGAGGCTGCCGATTGCGATACCGCGCACGCGCCCCGACTGGATGTGCGGCAGCACCGAAGGCACGCCGTTGAAAATCATTTCGACGTGCCCGCCGATGAGATCGGTGAGTGCCGGCGCATTGCCCTTGTACGGCACGTGAACGATGTTGATGCCCGTCATCATTTTCAGGAGCTCGCCGGCCATCTGATTGGAGCTGCCGAGACCGCTCGATGCGAAATTGAGCTTGCCGGGCTGTGCCCTGGCGAGTGCGATCAGCTCTTTCAGATTTTTAGCGGGCAGTGAGGGATGAATTGCGAGCACGTTCGCGCCCTGCACGCACAAGGCGATGGGCTCGAAATCGCGGAGGGTGTCGTACGGCAGCTTGTTGAAGAGGCTCATGTTGATTGCATTGGCGGCGCCACCCATGAGCAGCGTGTAACCGTCCGGTGCTGCTTTCGCCACGGCTTCGGTGCCGATGTTCGTTGCGGCGCCCGGGCGGTTGTCGACGATGAACTGCCGCTTGTATGCATCCGCGAGCTTTTCAGCGACTGCGCGTGCGGTGAAATCGGTGTTTCCGCCGGCCGCATAAGGCACGATGATACGTACCGGCTTCACCGGATAAGCCTGTCCTGATCCCGTTGCAGCCGTCTGCGCGAGCGCCGGGGCGGCGACCAGCGCGCACACCCCGATAATCGCAATGCGTGCAGTCATACGCGCCTCCTGATATTTATTTGATCGTGACTTCATTCAGCAACGCCTCTCCGCGCTGAAAGCGTACAAGATTATCCAGAAACATCTGAAAGACACGCGCGTCGTTGCCCGTAGCGACCGCCGAATTGTGCGGCGTGATGAGCACGTTCGGAAGCGTCCACAGTGGAGAATCCGGCGAAAGCGGCTCCTGCTGGAATACGTCGAGGTACGCGCCGGCGAGACGACCGCTTGCGAGCGCATCGATCAACGCAGGCTCGTCGACGACCTCACCGCGCGCGATGTTCATGAGCCGAGCGTGCGGGGGCAGGCACATGAGCATTTCGGAGCTGATGAGGCCGCGCGTTTCCGGCGTCAGCGGGCACGCGAGAATCAGCCAGTCGGCGCGTGGGAGAAGCGCTTTCAGGTGATCAGGCGGATGAAGCTCGTCCACCGGGTCATCCGGCGTGCGTGCGCTCCTGCGGATGCCGATGACCTTGAGCCCGAGCATCCGCACGAGTCGCGCGATCGCCTTCCCGATCTCGCCCAGCCCGACGATGACGACGGTTTGACCCTGGAGGTCGCGCGGGACGTTCGGGGGCCGCATGGGCGCCCATTTCCGCTCGCGCTGCGACTCGAGCCAATATGGGAAGTTGCGCGCGAGCATGAGGAGCGCCGCGAGCACCGTGTGGGCGATCGGTTGCGCAGTGGTGCCCGATGAAGTGGTAACGCGCACACCGCGTTCGAGCATCTCGGTGTAGATCGGGTGATCGACCCCGACGTTGAAGACATGCAGCCACTTGAGCGCGGGCGCTTTTCTCACCGCCGAGAAAAACTGCCGGGAGCCGTCCGGAAACACGTCGACCGAGAAGAATGCGGCCTCGATCGATGCGCTCACGTCATCGCTGAGTCTTGCAGTACGGTCCTCAGGCAATGCGACGAGCTCTACCATTGAGCCGTCGCGCGCCGCGCGTTTCAACAAATCGGCGCCGCGATCGACGGACACGCGGTGGGAAACGAGGAGTCGGGTCATAGAATTCCGAAGCGGCGCAAAGTGCACACCTACTTTGCGCCGGAACTGCAAGTTTGAACTGAATCGCTGGCAGAGCCAGACGATTCAGCTTGAAACTGCTACCAAACACCACAGAGCACGCCAGGTGGAGCGCGATTTTAACCGCATCGCAGAGCGCGGGCGTGGGGGAGAACGCAAGAGCACACGCGTTGGCCGTAGGAGCCGTCCGGCTACTGAGCTCTCAGCTAGAATCGTCTCACGATGAATTCACCGTTCCAGCAAGTGGATACGCTCGAGCTCGCCCGGGCGTTGATTGCACGCCCCTCCGTTACCCCCGACGACGCCGGCTGCCTCGACTTGATTGCCGATTACCTCGGGCCGCTGGGATTCGCGTGCGAGCGCATTGACAGCAACGGCGTCAGCAACCTCTGGGCTCGCCGTGGCAGTGCTGCACCGCTCCTGGTGTTTGCCGGCCACACCGACGTCGTACCGACAGGGCCCGTCGATCAATGGATCAGCAACCCGTTCGAGCCGACGATTCGCGACGGCGTGCTCTATGGCCGCGGCGCATCGGACATGAAGACGTCGATCGCGGCGTTCATAGAAGCGCTGACGAAATTTATCCCCGACCATCCGGATCACCTGGGCTCGATTGCGCTCCTTCTCACGTCCGACGAGGAAGGCCCGGCAACCGACGGCACCGTCAAAGTCGTGGAGGCCCTGAGCGCCCGGGGCGAGAAGCCCGACTACTGCATCATCGGCGAACCCACCGCGGTGAAGCGCACCGGCGACATGATCAAGAATGGGCGACGCGGCTCTCTTTCCGGCGCGCTGACGCTCAAAGGCATCCAGGGCCACGTGGCCTACCCCCACCTTGCGCGTAATCCCGTGCACGAGATCGCGGCCTCGATTGCCGAGCTCGCGCAGATTGAATGGGATCGCGGCAACGAATACTTTCCGCCGACGACGTGGCAGGTGTCGAACATGAACGCAGGCACGGGCGCCGGCAACGTCATACCGGGCACCGTCCATCTGCGTTTCAACTTCAGATTCTCGACCGCGAGCACGGTCGAAAGCCTGCAAACGCGCGTCCACGGCATCCTCGACAGGAATGGCGTCGACTACGATCTCGACTGGAGCTACGACGGGCGCCCCTTCATCACCGGCCGGGGTGATCTCGTGGACGCCGTAGCGCGTGCCATAAAAAAAGAAACGGGGATCGAAACCGAGCTCTCGACCACGGGCGGCACCTCGGACGGGCGCTTCATCGCGGACATCTGCCCGCAGGTGGTCGAAATGGGCCCGACCAACGCCACGATTCACAAAATCAACGAGTGCATCAGCATCGAGGATCTCGAGGCGCTGCCGCGTATCTACCGACAGATCCTCGTCGAGCTGCTGGTGAAGGGACTCGCGTAACGCCGCCGCGCGCTCGACGCATACACTGAGACCATGGCGAGATCCGACAACGTGTACGAGCTGCCGACGAACCTGCCAGAGCCGCAGGACGACGGCGCGTGCGCGCATCTGCCCGGCCTGCGCCTGCCGCCCCTCAGTCTTGCGTCCACGACCGGCGCGATGGTCGATCTCTCCGCGCTGCCCGGCCGCACCATCGTCTACTGCTATCCGCGCACCGGCCGCCCGGACGAGGACGCGCTGCCGGGGTGGGATGCGATTCCGGGCGCCCGCGGTTGCACACCGCAGTCATGCGGGTTCCGCGACCACTACGAAGAGCTGCGTCAGCTCGGAATCGACGACGTCTTCGGGCTGAGCACGCAGGACACTGCGTATCAGCGCGAGGTTGCGCAGCGGCTGCACCTGCCGTTCGCGCTGCTCTCGGACGCGGATCTAGCGTTCACTCGCGCGCTCAGGCTGCCAACCTTCGACGTCGCGGGCCTTACGCTGATCAAGCGCCTGACGATGATCTTGAGCGCAGGCGTTATCGAGCACGTTTTCTACCCGGTTTTTCCACCGGACACGAACGCGCCGGATGTCGTTCACTGGGTGGTCGAGCGTTCCACCGTCGGTCGTTGAGGCAGGAATATCAGGAAAGGACATGTCCGCATACTGGCTCTCACGCTGCAAGATTAACGACCCGGTCGAGTACAAGAAGTACACCGATCGGGTACCCGCGATCATCGCGAGGTTCGAAGGCAAGGTTCTCGCAAGAGGCGGTAACTACGAGATCATGGAAGGGACAGATAAATTTCATCGATTCGTGGTGATCGAATTTCCCACAATGGAGCAGGCCGTTGCGTGCAATCGTTCGCCCGAATACCAGGAGGCCGCCGCATTCCGCAGGCAACCCGGGGTCGGCGAAGTCGAGCAGGTGATCGTCGAAAGCGGCGACGCAACGAAGTGAGTGACGAAAGATACGAAGTTTCCGGTCTCGCAGGCTGCGTCGCAGTCGTAACAGGCGGCGACCGGGACAGCGGGCGCAGCATTGCGAGGCGACGCCTGCCTTTCAATTCTTTTGTGGTGCTGATGCTCCTTCTGTCCAGCGCGCTTGCAGGCGCGGCCGGCGAGCACACCGCCACACGTGAGCTCTGGGCCGGCACGTATGAGTGCAGCGCCAACGTAGCGGACGCCGGGAGATGGCCCGCGTACGAAGCGCGAATACAGCTCGCTCTCGAAGGCGGCACCGCACGCATCATCAAGGAGTCCGCACGGATTCGCGAGACGCTCAGCGGGCACGTGCGCGAGGACGGGAAGGTCACGCTCGAAGGCGGCGGCGCATACAAAGGTGCAGGCGGTCCTGGCTGGCGCTACCGACTCGAGGGCCGCTTCGATGGCGACCACTTCGAGGCGCGCGGCGTCATGCTCACGCCCGGAATGGGTACGAAGCTCAGGGACTGCTCGATGACGCTCACGCGGACAGGCCTGCCGCCACAGGCCATCGCGCGTGCGAGCGCACCCAGTCTCAAGCCCAAGGACAACGCCAAGGCTAAGGCTTTGGCTTTGGCTTTGGCCTTAGCCTTAGCCTTAGCCTTGGCGTTGTCCTTGGGCTTGA
>JBKJPI010000102.1:0-4185 GCA_046595235.1 Burkholderiales bacterium
CACGCGATGATGAGCGAGTGGCGCAGCTTGTCCGGATGGCTGATCGTCCACTGCAGCGCCTGCATCGCGCCCAAACTCCCGCCCATGACTGCGGCAAACTGGCTGACGCCGAGCTGATCGGCTAGCCGCGCCTGGGCGCGATGCAGGCGCTGCAGTGGACGATCAGCCATCCGGACAAGCTGCGCCACTCGCTCATCATCGCGTGCGCGCCCAATCTTTCCGCGCAGAACATCGCGTTCAACGAAGTTGCCCGCCAGGCGATCCTGACCGATCCGGATTTCCACGGCGGGGATTACTACGAGCACGGCGTGAAGCCGCACCGGGGGCTGCGGGTCGCACGCATGGTCGGCCACATCACATACCTCTCTGATGACGAAATGGCCGCGAAGTTCGGGCGCCAGCTGAAAAACGGAAAATTGAGCTACTCGTTCGAAAGCGAGTTTCAGATCGAGTCTTACCTGCGACACCAGGCGGACAAATTCTCCAAATACTTCGACGCCAACACCTACCTCCGCATCACCAAGGCGCTCGACTACTTCGATCCCGCATTCGACCACGGCGGCAGTCTCACACGCGCACTCTCGAAGGCACGCGCGGCCTTTCTCGTGGTGTCGTTCACCACCGACTGGCGTTTCGCACCCGAACGTTCGCGGGAAATCGTCAAAGCGCTTCTCGACAATCGCGCCAACGTGACCTACGCCGAAATAGATGCACCCCACGGGCACGACGCCTTCCTCCTCGACGACGAGCGCTACCACCGCCTGGTTACGTCCTACTTCGACCGCATTGCACGCGAGTGCGGCGTATGAGCACGGGCGAAAGTGCCGCCCGGCATGCGGCACAGGTCGCAGCGCATCGCGCCGACTTTGCCGCCATCGCCGAGTCGATTCGCACCGGATCGAGTGTGCTCGACCTGGGGTGCGGCGACGGAACGCTGCTGCGTTATCTGAAGGAAACGCGAAGCACTACAGGTTACGGCGTGGAGATCGCCGACGAAGGCGTGCTTGGGTGCGTGGAGAACGGCGTATCCGTCGTTCAGAGCGACCTCGAGCGCGGCCTCTCCGGCTTCGAAGACAATTCCTTCGATTACGTCGTGCTCTCGCAAACGCTGCAGGCGATGCGAAACAGCGAGATCATCATCCGCGAGATGCTGCGCGTGGGGCGCGAAGGCATCGTCACGTTTCCGAACTTCGGCTACTGGAAGAACCGCCTCGAAGTACTCCGCGGCCGCATGCCGGTCTCGGATAATCTGCCGTACGAATGGTTCAACACACCGAACGTGAGGCTATGCACCATCGCCGACTTCGAGCGCTTCTGCAGCGAACGCAAGATCCGCATCGTCGAGCGCAAGGTTCTGACCGACGGGCGTCCGGTCAATTCAATGCCGAATCTATTAGGCGCGCTCGCCGTGTACCACTTCGGAAACGTCGGCCGAGTCACGCCTTCAGCCGCGTAATCCAGCGCAGCAGGATCAAGCCCGGGATCGCGATGAGGGCGCATAAGACAAAGAATCCGGCCCAGCCGAGTGATGCGGCCATCCAGCCCGTCGGCGCAGCGGCGAGCACCCGAGGCACGCCCACGATGCTGGTAAGCAGCGCATACTGCGTCGCGGTGAAGCGCTTGTCTGTCAGCGCCGCCATGAACCCGACGAAAGCCGCCGTGCCGAGACCTGCGGTAAAGTTTTCGATCGCCACGACCGTCGCCAGCGCCGGGAGCGTCGGCGTGACGCCGGCAAGAACGGCGAAACCGAATGTGGAGATCATCTGCCCGAAACCGAAAATCCACAGCGCGCGATTCATGCCGATGCGCATGATCCAAATGCCACCGAGCGTGCCGCCGGCGATCGTCGCCCAGAAGCCGAAGAGCTTCACGACCGCTCCGATATCCGTCTTCGAATAACCCAGGTCAAGATAAAAAGGCGTCGTCATGGCGGAAGCCATCGTGTCGCCAAGCTTGTAGAGCAGGATGAACGCGAGCGCGAGCCACGCGCCTTCGCGCGTGAAGTAATCCCGAAAGGGCAGCACGACTGCGTCAATGAGCGTGCGCGGACTGCCTTCCGGGAGCGGTGGCTCGGGTGCGACGAGCGTGACGATGATCGCGCCGAACATGAAAGCCGCCATCAGCCGATACATGACAGGGAACGACAGGACATCGGCGAGGATGAGCCCGCCACCGCCGGCAAGCAGCATTCCGATCCTGTAGCCGTTCACATAGAACGCTGACCCGAGCCCCAGCTCGTCCTCGTGGAGCGTCTCGCGCCGGTACGCATCGATCACGATGTCCTGCGATGCAGAAAAAAACGCGACGAGAATTGCCGCTGCGGATATCCAGAGAAGACGTTCCGGCGACGGCTCTGCCAGGCTCAATGCTCCAAGTGCTCCCGCCAGCCCGATCTGCATCAGCACGAGCCAGCCCCGTCTGCGCCCGAAGAGCGGCGGCGCGTAGCGATCGAAGAGCGGAGACCACAGGAACTTGAGCGTGTAGGGCAGGCCGACGAGCGCGAAGAGCCCAATCGATTTCAAGTCGATGCCGCCGTCTTTGAGCCACGCCTGTAGCACCGAGCCCGTAAGAAGCAATGGGAGCCCCGAAGCGAAACCCATGAGAAGTGCCGCGAGCATGCGCCCGCTGAAGATCGCGGTGAGCGTTTCGCGCCACGTGGGCTTGCGAACCGCAGCTTCGGCGGCCGGTGTGCTCATCGTGCCGCAGTACCTGAGATCGCTTTGGCCATCTTCCGCCGCGGCGCGGGAACGCTGACGTCACTCTCGACTGTGAAGTCGTAATCGATCATGAGCGGCGCATGGTCTGAAAACCGCTGGTCCTTGTAGATCGCGCAGCGCGAAGCTTTCGCTGCGAGCCCGGGCGTCGCGATCTGGTAATCGATGCGCCATCCGACATTTTTCGTCCACGCCTGGCCGCGGTTGGACCACCACGTGTACTGGTCAGGACGACAATCGACGCAGCGAAAGGTATCGACCCAGCCGAGCTCGTCGAACACGCGCGTCAGCCACGCCCGCTCTTCAGGCAGGAAGCCGGAGTTTTTGCGGTTGCCGCGCCAGTTTTTGAGATCGATCTCGCGGTGAGCGATGTTCCAGTCACCGCAAAGCACGATTTCGCGTCCCTCCGCGCGCAGCTTCGCCAGGTGGGGGAAAAAGCGTTTCATGAAGCTGAATTTGACTTGGAGCCGTTCCTCTCCGCTCGAGCCGGAGGGCTGATAAACCGAGATCACCGAGAGGTTGCCGAAGTCGGCGCGAATGTAGCGTCCTTCACGATCGATGTCGGGAATCCCGATGCCCTCGACGACGCGATCCGGCTCGTGGCGCGTGTAAATACCCACACCGCTGTAACCTTTCTTTTCAGCGCAGTGGAAATGACCTTTGAGCCTGCCCACACGCATGACAGCTTTGGTCATGTCGCCCGACTGGGCCTTGAGCTCCTGCACGCAGACGACGTCAGCGCGCGTACGTGAGAGCCACGCGAAGAATCCTTTACGGGCAGCCGAACGAATGCCGTTCAGGTTCAGCGTTATAATTCGCAGCATTTTTCAACTAATGGCGCGCGTGTTAAAGCAACACGCGCAAGGCTTCGGGGGACCGGTTGTCTGCAGACTTTCGCCACGAATTCATCCGCTTCGCCATCGGAGAGAAAGTACTCAGCTTCGGCGAATTCAAGACCAAGGCGGGGCGCCTGTCGCCTTATTTTTTCAATGCTGGCTTTTTCAATACGGGCGGCGCGCTTTCGAAGCTCGCGCAATTCTACGCGAAAGCCATATCGGCTTCGGGCCTTGGCTTCGACATGCTGTTCGGCCCCGCCTATAAGGGCATCCCCCTCGTCGCCGCGATTTCGATCGGGCTCGCAACAGCGGGGCGCGATGTGCCCTTTGCATTCAATCGCAAGGAAGCCAAGGACCACGGCGAAGGTGGCAGCGTGATCGGCGCACCGCTCGAAGGCCGTGTCCTGATCGTGGACGATGTCATTTCGGCAGGGACTTCGGTTCGCGAATCTGTGGAGCTGATTCGGGGTGCCGGCGCAGTACCATGCGGCGTTGCCATCGCGCTTGACCGGCTGGAAAAGGGAATCGGCGAGCTCTCTGCTGTACAGGAGGTACGCCAAACCTATAACATGGACGTTATTAGCATAGCCACGCTCGACGACCTGGTCGGATACCTTGCCGCCGACCCCGCGATG
>JBKJPI010000229.1:0-5262 GCA_046595235.1 Burkholderiales bacterium
CGAGCGCGCAGTGCTGTGCGATGTCGGTTGCTTTCGACGACCATGGGGAGATCGTACCGATACGTGGCATCACAAGGAGCAGCGTGCCGTCTTCCCTTGCGGGCGCCCCGGCCGGTCCGTAGGTGAGCAGTCGCTCGAGCCGCAGCTGCTCCTCGTCGCGAAGCGGACGCGCGGCGCTGACAAAGTGCCAGTATTCGGCCGTCAGCCGCACATCCTGCAATGAGGGCGGAAGCGCGGAACGAAGCTTGTTCAGTCGAAAAGGCGAGAGGGCTGCGCGGCCCCGAAGCCGGATGAGCTGCGGCATAGAATCTGAAGCTGGAAGCGGACCGGCGAAAGCGTTATTTTACCTGACGGCGTCCCCTCACCCTTCATCAGCGCGGCCCCAGGATTAAACGATGACAGCATTACCGCACGGCACGCCCGTGTACACCAACCAGGAGATTCGGCGTATCGAATCGCTTGCGGCCTCTCAACCCGACGCGCCTGGTTTGATGGAGCGCGCGGGTCTTGCCGCTGCAAAGCTTGCGCGTGAGCTCGCAGGCGACAGTGGGAAGCGCATCATTGTCGTCGCGGGCCCTGGAAATAACGGCGGAGACGCGCTCGTGGTCGCGCGACATCTCAGACAGTGGTGGTTCGATGTGGTCGTGGTGTTTGAGGGCGCGCCCGAGAAACTATCACCGGATGCAGCTTCGGCGCTCGCCGCATGGCAGGCTGCGGGTGGGTCCTTCGCGCCGGATCTGCCGAGTGCGCATGATGTCGCACTCGTGGTCGACGGCCTTTTCGGAATCGGCCTTACGCGCGGCCTCACGGGGCGATATGCAGAGATTGTCACGTGGATCAATGCGGCGCGCGCACCTGTGCTCGCGCTCGACGTTCCCAGCGGTCTCGACTCCGATTCCGGCCGGACCTTCGAGTGCGCGGTGCGCGCGTCCCATACGATCACTTTCATCGGGCTCAAGCCGGGCCTCTTTACCCTTGACGGTCCGGATCACGCCGGCGAGATTCACATCGCGGCACTCGAGCTCCACGCTCCGGATCTTCTGCCGGCTACGGGCTCGCTGATTGGTCACGAAGTTCTGCAGCACGTCCTCACTCCGCGAAAGTCGAACTCGCACAAAGGAAGCTTCGGCAGCGTCGGCATCATCGGAGGCGCCGAAGGGATGATCGGCGCAGCATTGCTGGCCGGCCGCGCGGCGCTGATGCTCGGCGCGGGACGCGTCTACGTCGGTCTTCTCGACGAGCGCGCGCCCACCGTCGACGTCGTGCAGCCGGAGCTCATGTTGAGGCGCGCGGAAGCCGTGCTCGAGCTCGATCACCTCAGCAGCCTCGGCGTCGGTCCCGGCCTCGGCCAGTCGCCGCAGGCCCGAGCGCTGCTGCAGCGCGCCCTCGCCCTTGACCTGCCGCTCGTGCTCGACGCCGATGCGCTCAACCTCATTGCATTGGACGAGGGCCTGCGCGCTGAGGTCGCGAAGCGAACGGCGCCGACACTTCTGACGCCTCATCCGGCCGAGGCCGCTCGCCTGTTGGGTGTCGGCATCACAGAAATACAAGGCAACCGCGTTACAGCCGCGGTGGAGATCGCGGAAAAGTTTCGTGGCGAGGTGGTGCTCAAAGGCGCCGGCAGCATCTGCGCCTCGCGCAACGGCCGATGGGCGATTAACACGTCAGGCAATCCCGGGATGGCGAGCGGAGGCATGGGCGACGTGCTAACCGGGATTCTCACCGCACTTCTCGCGCAAGCCGCGACAGCCGAATCAGCGCTTCAAGCGGGTGTCTACCTGCACGGTGCAGCGGCCGATGCGCTGGTCGCGGACGCGGTTGGGCCTGTAGGTCTGACGGCAGGGGAAATCATTGAAGCCGCCCGAGCCTTGCTGAACACGAAGAAGTGAAGAGCCGTCATTGCGGGGAATCGCGGCTCCACCGCTTTGCGGCCGCATCGTCACTCACGCGCGCGTCAACCCAGCGCGAGCCTTCGGCGGTTGTCTCCTTCTTCCAGAACGGTGCGCGCGTCTTGAGGAAATCCATGATGAATTCACACGCAGCAAAAGCGTCGCCCCGGTGCGCGCTGGCAACCGCCACCAATACGATCTGGTCCGTAGGCCGCAAGAGCCCGATGCGGTGCACGACCAGCGCATCTATCACCCGCCAGCGCGCGCGCGCCTCAGTGATGATGTCCTCGATCGACTTCTCCGTCATGCCGGGATAGTGCTCGAGCGTCATCTCCGATACGGCGTCACCTTCATTCACGTCCCGCACAAGCCCGGTGAACGTCGCCACCGCCCCGATGCCGGCGTTATCGCGCCGCAATGCCGCGACTTCGGCGCCAACGTCGAAGTCTTCTGTCTGGATGCGAACGGTCATGACGATCTGCGGTGATGGATCAGGGGCGCAGCGCCTACCCGCCTGTCACCGGCGGGAAGAAAGCGATTTCGTCGCCGTCTCTGACCGGCTGCTCCGCACCCGCCATCTCCTGATTCACGGCTGCACGCACCGATGATGTTTCCGCGAGCGCCTTCGCCCACTCACCGCCCCGCAACATGAGCGTCGACCGCAATTCGCCGAGCGTCCTGATGGCCGGCGGCAGCGCGATCTCTTCGTCGCCGATGCCGAGCGCTTCCTTGAGCCGCGCGAAATACAGAATCCTTACCATGGGTGGATTATGCCGCGTTAGGAGAGTTCGGTGTACTCGAGGATGAACGCCGCAATCGCCAGCGGTGCGTTGAGGTCGAGCCTTGGGATCGCGGTCTCCACGGCGCTGTCGCTGGCGATCGCGACCACGTTCTTGTCGTGGGGATGAATGAACGACTCGCCGACAATGGCCCTGTACACCTCGAGCTTGGAAATTGCTTCACGTTTGAAACCTTCGACCAGCACGAGGTCGCACGGCGACAAGCGCTTCACAAGGTCATCGAGCGTCGGCTCCGGCGTCCCCCGCAGCTCGTGCATCAGCGCCCATCGCCGCGACGAAGTCACCAGCACTTCGTTGCATCCCGCCTTGCGGTGGCGAAAGGAGTCTTTCCCGGGCTGATCCACCTCGAACGTGTGATGCGCGTGCTTGATGAGCGATACGCTCACGCCGCGCCCGGTGAAAAGCGGGATCAGCTTTTCGATGAGTGTCGTCTTGCCGCTCCCGGAATAACCTGCGAAGCCGAAAACTTTCATGTCATGCTCACGAGACAAGCTCGACCGCGGGCTGCATTCTTCGATGTGCGGCGCGCCCCGCATCCTCGTGATCACCAGCGGGCATGAGATGAATTCCTTCGGCGACGAGCGACACGCGAACCGCGGTTCCGATGTCCAGGCCCTGAGACTGAGCAGCGTGCAAGGGTACTGCAACGTGGAGCGGCGGCCGGTCGTCGCCGCCGATGGACACCGCGACGGCCGCGTTGTTGCCGAGTCGAACAAGCTTTACCACCTTGCCGTCGAGGACGTTCTCGGCAGTCTCACTGCCCGGCGCTAAAGGCCCCAGAAGCTCGAGCTGACCCTGAGAAATCGCCCACGTGACCTGAGACCCGGGCTCGAACGCGGTGTGCAAGGGTGCGGTGAGGCGGTGCTTGCGCCATTCGATAATCGTGCAATTTCGTTCCGGCGAATGGCTGACGACGCCCGCCCGAAACACGTTTTTCAAACCGACGAGTTGGGCGACCTGCGAATTGTTCGGCCGGGTGATGACCTCATAGGGCGTGCCGCCCTGCAGAGTACTGCCCTGGTAAAGGACCGACATCCGGTCGGCAAGCATCACCGCCTCGTCGAGGTCGTGAGTCACGAGAATTACCGGGATCGATAGCTCGCGCCGCAGCTCCGCCAGCTCCTCATACAGACGCTCGCGCGTTGCGCGGTCCACCGCCGCGAACGGTTCATCGAGGAGCAGCACGTTGGGCTCGCGCGCTAACGCCCGCGCGACGGCTACACGCTGTTGCTGCCCGCCGGAAAGCTGCGCCGGCAGCCGCTCCTCGAGGCCGTCCAGGTGCACGCGGGCCAGCCAATCCCGCGCGCGGCGCGCGCGCTCGCCGCGCGGCAGTTCGGCGAGAGACTCGGCCACGTTGCCGAGCGCGCTAAGGTGCGGGAAAAGCCCGTAGTGCTGGAATACAAACCCCACCCGCCGCTCGCGCGGGGTGAGTGCGATGCCTGCCGATGCGTCGAACCAGCAGGCGCCGTTGCAGAAGATCCGCCCCGCCTTCGCATGCGCGAGGCCTGCGATCGCACGCAGGATGGTGGATTTGCCGCTGCCGGAAGGACCCACCAGCGCGAGCATTTCGTGAGGTGCGCAGCGGAGCTCGACGTCGAGCGCGATCGGCGCATGCTGGCGAAGGCTGACTTCCAGCGCTGCATTCGACGGGCTAGGCACGGTAGCGCCGACCGATACGTGCACCGGTGAAGTAGGTTGCGCCAATCGCGGCAAGGCAGATCACGAGAAGCGTTGCTGACATGACCGCTGCCGCGGCATCGTCGAAAGCCTGCACCCGGTCGTATATGGACACCGCGATGGTGCGCGTCTCACCCGGAATGTTACCGCCGACCATGAGTACGACACCAAATTCGCCGAGCGTGTGGGCGAAGGTGAGCACGAGCGCCGACAAAATGCCGGGCCAGGCGAGCGGTAACTCGATTCGCCACAGCGTGCGCCAGCGCGTCAGCCCGCAGCATGCAGCGGCGTCCCGCACCTCCTGCGCAATGCCTTCGAACGCGCGCTGCATGGGCTGGATCGCGAAAGGAAGATTGAAGAGCACTGACGCGATCAGCAACCCGCCGAAGCTGAAAACGAGCTGACGTCCGGTGAGGCTGTGATAAAGCGCGCCGATCGGCGATGCGCTGCCGAGTGCGACGAGAAGGTAGTAGCCGAGCACGGTCGGCGGCAGCACCAGCGGAAGCGCGAGCAGTGCTTCGACGAGCGCCTTTCCACGAAACTGACGCCAGGCGAGCACGCGCCCGAGCACGATTCCAGTTGGCAACAGGATGAGCATCGTTGCTGTCGCGAGACGGAGGGAAAGTGCAAAGGCGTCCCAATCCATGCGGACGCTAGCGGGGATCCGCGGGCAACACAAAGCCGTAGCGCGCGAATATGACGCGCGCGGGCGCGTCCTGCAGATAGCGGTAGAACGCGTGCGCAGTCTCGCCCGCGCCTTTGACGAGCACCATGCGCTGCCGCAGCGGTTGATGCAGGTTTTCCGGAATGAGAACGTAGCGGCCGAGCTTCGCGATTTGCGGTGAAAGCGCGAGCGAATACGCGAAGATTCCGCCTTCGGCCGAGCCGGCCGACGC
>JBKJPI010000161.1:0-5037 GCA_046595235.1 Burkholderiales bacterium
GAATCTCCTTACGTCGCAAAGTGAAAACCTACTTTGCGCCGGAACTACCAATTTGAACTGAATCGCGGGCCAAGCCCGCCAATTCACCTTGAAACTTCTACACAACCCCGAGCGCCCTGCTGACCACTCGGTTCTTCGTAGGTCCTGCTCTCATCCACCAAGGCGCCGGGCCGCCCCAAGCCTTGGTGTCTAACTTGCCGTTGCGACCAAAAGTAGGTTTTTACTTTTGGGCGGTACGTTTTCTGGTGCCCATGGCGTGGATTGAACACGCGACCTCTCCCTTACCAAGGGAGTGCTCTGCCACTGAGCTACATGGGCCTTTTCGAAGAAAACAGCACTCCCTCTTTCGTTCGGTCGTTCATGTGCTCGCGCCGGCGCTTTAGGATGAGCTGGCTGGAGCGGGTGAAGGGAATCGAACCCTCGTCGTAAGCTTGGAAGGCTTCTGCTCTACCATTGAGCTACACCCGCCTTGAGATTCGTGCCCTTGAGTGCGAAACGACGTCACCCGCAATGAAACTGGTGGAGGGGGAAGGATTCGAACCTTCGAAGGCTGAGCCAACAGATTTACAGTCTGCCCCCTTTGACCGCTCGGGAACCCCTCCGAACGAACCCGGCATTATCTGTAGATTGCGGTTTGATGTCAAACAAATGCCTTGCTTGGCACGAGTCGTGCTGTGACGGCAGCCGCGCGAAGAACCGGCATTGGTTTCAGCCGCCCAGCGCCGCCGTTGCTGCGGCGGACCGCAGTTTATGGAGGCGCGTTCTGTCGCCGCCGGTCCCGCTAACGCTCGTCCCGCCGCAGACGAACAGGGTTTGACCGGTGATGTAACCGCTGTCGTCGTGAAGAAGAAAGGTCACAGCCCGTGCGACATCGTCCGGCGTGCCGACCCGCTTGACCGGAATGGCGTCGATGACCTTGCGACGCTTCTCGCTTCCAATGGGATGGCCGTTGTCGAACAAGTCGGTGGCAACCGGCCCGGGTGCGATCGCGTTCACAGTGATGCCGTCGCGCGCAAGCTCGAGCGAAAGCGTGCGAGTGATGCCGATCAGCGCCGATTTTGCGGCTGAATACACCAGACGCTGCGTCTTCCCCATCACTGCCCTCGACGACATGCTGACGATCCGCCCGAATTTCGCTTCTCGCATGCCGGGTGCAAAGGCCTGGATGAGAAGCACCGCGGCCTTTACGTTGATGGCGATCGCGTAGTCGAGATCCTCGACGCTCACCGCCTCCAGGAGGCCCGGCCGATTCGCCCCTGCGTTGTTGACGAGATAGCGCACGGGATAAGCCGCCGCGACTTCGCGCGCGGCAGCACCGGTGCTCGCCGCATCGGACAAGTCGACCGCGTGATGCACGAGACGCTCGTGCGTAAACGGCGGCGGCCGACGTTGGAGCGTGACGACTGTGTGGCCGTCGTTCAGAAGACGCCGTGCGATTGCTTCGCCGATCCCGGCGCTCGCGCCAGTGACGACCGCCACGCCCTGCGTGCTATGCCTCATTCGCGCCCCCATGAGCGACGCATTATAAACGCGCGCTATATTGAGCTCGACAGCCGCAAGCGCCGCACTTCGCGAAGCGCCAGAGCGACAATGCCGAAGAAAGCTCCGCCGCGTTCAGGGGAAAACGTAAGCCGACATTCCGGGGGGCGGTAGACGTTGGGTGCGCTACGGGGTCACTACGTCGCTTGCGGCTAATCCCGATCACACGTACGTCTACTGGTCGGTCAGCTTGATTCCAGCCGTCTGAATCACTTTTGCCGCACGCGTCATGTCGGTTTTCATGAAGCGCGTGAAGTCTTCCGGTGAGCTTCCAAGCACGTCGAAGCCGATCGACACGAGCCGGTCCTTCAGCTGCGGGGTTTCGAGCGCGGCCACGATTTCGGTGTTGAGCCGTTGCACGATGGCTCTCGGCGTTCCCGCTCGCGTCACCACGCCGAACCATGTACCCGCCTCGTAGCCTTTGAGACCGGCTTCACCGGTCGATGGAATGTCAGGCCAGTTCGGGTGCCGCTTCTCGGCGCCGAACGCGAGGATTTTCATTTTGCCTGCTTTCCAGTGGGACACGAGCGTTCCGATGCCGGTGATGACGAACTGCACCTCGCCGCTCAAAGCGGCCGTCGCTGCCGCACCCGAGCCTTTGTAAGGAACGTGCAGAAGCTTGATCCCGGCAATCGCTTCCAGCAGCGCACCTGCCACGTGATTGCTGGAAGCCGTTCCAGGTGTCGAATACCTGATGGTTCCCGGTTTGGCCTTCGCAGCGGCGATCAACTCGGGCATAGAGCTCGCCGGGAATGACGGGTGCGCGGCAATCACGAAAGGAACATACGTCGCCGAGGTGATGGGGGCGAAGTCATCCACCCGATAAGGCAGCTTGGCGTAAACCTGCGGATTGATGGAAAAGGTCGTCGAAGTCGCGAGCAACAGCGTGTAGCCATCCGCGGCCGATTTCGCCACGGCTTCGGCACCGATGATCGTGCTCGCGCCGCCACGATTGTCGATCACGACCTGCTGACCGAAACGTTCGGCGAGCGCCACTCCAATACCCCGAGCGACGATGTCGGTCGTGCCGCCTGGCGGATAGGGCACGACGAAGCGGATGGGCTTCGTCGGATACGCAGCGCCGGGTTGTGCCGCCAGGACAATTCCAGCGTGCACGAATAACAACGCAACCTGCAACACGAACCAATTCTTTCTCTTCATGGTCGAACCCTCTGATCTACCTTGCAGCGCCACACGGCAGTGCACGAAGCGCCATTATGGAGCGGAAGCAATGCGCCGGAACCCGACTTCGATGTTGCGTTAGCGATACAAAGACACATTTAATCTCACAAAAACGTGGCGCGCTCTGTACAAGTTCCGAAGAATGCGGAGAATAACCAGAGTGTCTCGCAACTTGCGAGTAAGGTGCTTAATCAGATGAATCGTATCAACCCGAAGTCACCTGGTGCGTTAGTGGAAGGAGACATGTAACACAAGGACCCGGCGTGCCCGCTTTAAAGTACGGCGCGCAACACCGCTTTCAGCGGACGGCTTTAAGTTCTGTTCGGCGTCCGGCGCCCGTATTCGAAGAAAACACGTCAACTGGGGACGTTGTCTGAATACTGCAGCGAGCGTGAGTCACGCGGAGGCGAAATATGTCGAATCGGGTTGAAGAGACTGAACGCCATGGGGACTTCGTAAAAAGTCTCGTCGCCTTTACCCAGCAGCACCGGGCGGCGAACTGGACCGGCACATTTGCCGAGTTCGTCGAACAGATTCTGCTGCCGAACCCTCGGGCGATCGCCCGCACGAGTCACCAGTACATCTGGGACATGATCCGCTGGCAGGGCGTTGAAGAGACCGCCAGTGGCCCGAAGCGCTATCGCCTCTTTTCTGACGATCTTTTCGGTATCGACGACGAGCTCGAGCGTCTCGCGGATTACTTCCGTGCGGCGAGCGCGGGGTCCGAAGTCGGCCGGAGACTCCTTCTGCTGCTGGGGCCGCCCGCAGGCGGTAAATCCAGCATAGTTATATTGCTGAAGCGCGGTCTCGAGGAATACAGCCTCACCGACGACGGCGCTTTATTCGGCATTCAGGGCTGCCCCCTGCACGAGTCCCCGCTGCATCTGGTGCCCTATACGCTGCGGCCGAAATTTCGCGAAACCTACGGCGTTGAAATCACCGGCGACCTCTGCCCACAGTGCCGCGCACGCATCGAAGAGGGCCGCGCGAGCCTGAACGACCCGAACGCACGCAAAGGCGACGGCATCGCCGGCGATTTCATGAAGATACCGGTCGAGCGCATTTTCATTTCCGAAGCAGGCCGCATGGGCATCGGCACCTACGCGCCGCACGATCCGACAACAGCGGACATCGCGGACCTCGTCGGCTCCGTTGATCTTTCCAAAGTCGCGCAATTCGGGGACGAAGGCGACCCGCGCGCCTGGTCGTGGTCCGGCGCCGTGTACGCGGCGAGCCGGGGCATGCTCGAGATGATCGAGATTCTGAAAGTGAAGCGCGAGTTCCTGTACCTCCTGCTGACCCTCACGCAGGAAAAGAATGTGAAAGTCTCGCGCTTCCCGCTGATTCATCTCGACGAAACGATCCTCGCGCACACCAACCTCGCCGAATTCCGGAAGTTCGTGCAGGAAAGCGAGAACGAAGCGCTGCTCGACCGGATGGTGATCATCCAGGTGCCCTACACGCTGAGCTTCAGGGAAGAGGCACGGATTTACCAGAAGCTCATCTCCAGTGCACCCGCCTTTGCGGAAGTTCATCTCGATCCGCACGTACTCCACACCGCGGCCGTGTTTGCCATTCTCACGCGCATGCACGAAGGGGAAAACGAATCCGACGCCTCGAAAAAAGTACGCGTGCACGCGGGCGAAGACGCGGACGGCGTGAGTCGTGCCGAAGCCGAACGCATTCGCGCGAAGCTTCCTGACGAAGCGCTGACGGGTATCAGCCCGCGCTTCGTCATCAACTCGCTGTCGAACGCCATCGTGCAGAGCTCGGCCCAGAGTCTGACGACGATGGACGTTCTGCTCGGCCTCAAAGACGCGATCGAGTCGGACGCACGCGTGGACCCGAAGAAAAAACGCAAATGGGTCGACTTTCTCGTGGTCGCGCGCAAGGATTTCTACAACAAGTGGGTGAAGGAAGACGTTCACAAAGCGCTTTTCGTATCTTTTGAGCAGGAAGCGCAGGACCTCCTCGATAAATACCTCGATGAGGTGGAGGCCACGCTCGACAACCGCCTGATCAAGGACCCGATGACCGGTGAGGAAAGGAAACCCGACGAGCGTTTCCTCCGATCTGTCGAAGAAAAAATCGACGTGTCGGACTCGGGCAAGCAGTCTTTCCGGCAGGAGATCGTACGTAAGGCCATGGGTGCGTTCAAACGCGGTGACAAGTTCACTCTGAACAGCCACGCGCTTCTGCACGACGCGATCGGCCAGTACCTTTTCGAGCAGCGGCGCGACGTCCTGCGTCTGGTGAGCTCCTCGACGCGGCCTGACGAGGAAGCAAAGCACAAGATCTCGGTCGTCGAAAAGCGAC
>JBKJPI010000181.1:0-24665 GCA_046595235.1 Burkholderiales bacterium
ACTGAATGACATCAAGTTACGTCTCGAACTTTCCCTCTCCTTTGGGAGAGGGGCCGGGGTAGCGGAGCGATCGGGGAGGGGATTGAGCGTCACGTGATCATGCAGAGCTCAATGAGGGACGTCTTTCCAGAACGATTTTTTGAGCGCGTACGCAAGCGCGATGAGGATGAAGATCACGAGCAGCGTATAAAGCCCGATGGTGACGCGCTTGTTGCGCGCGGGCTCGCTCATGTAGGTCATGTAGTTCACGAGATCGGCTACGAGGATGTCGAAATCGACCGGCTTCATGGTCCCGGGCTTGTCGAGCGTGAGCTTTTGGACGGTTTTCATGTAGCCCTCCGCCTGCTCCTTGGCCTCTGTGAGCACCTGTTCCCCCTGGAGTTGCCACATCGCGTGTGGCATCGCTACGTTCGGATACACCACGTTATTCCACCCGGTCGGACGTGCGGGGTCGCGGTAAAACGTGCGAAGGTAGGTATACAACCAGTCGCTGCCGGGGCCCGCGTGCGATGAGCGCGAGCGCGCGATCACGGTGAGATCGGGCGGTGCGGCGCCGAACCATTCCTTCGCGTCTTTCGGATCCATCGCCGTCTTCATGAGCTCGCCGACCTTGACCCCCGTGAATACCAGGTTGTCGCGAATCTGCGGCTCGGACAGCCCGAGGTCCTGCAGGCGGTTGTAGCGCATGTAGCTCGCGCTGTGGCAGTTGAGACAGTAGTTCACGAACGCGTGGGCGCCGCGCTGCAGTGAGGCGTTGTCGCCCGGATCTATCGGCGCACGGTCGAGTTTCACCTCGCCTTCAACTGCCAGGCCGAGCGCCGGAGCGAGGACGAGAAGCGCGACACAGGTTCTCAGGATCTTCATGATGCTCATGCTCACGTCAGCCTCGCCGGCTCGGGTTTATTCTTGTCCATGCGCGAATACCACGGCATCAGCAGGAAAAACGCGAAGTACAGCATCGTGCCGATCTGCGAGATGCGAGTGCCGAGATCGGTCACCGGCTGCGTGCCGTAATAGCCAAGCACCAGGAAGACGACGACGAAAAGACCGAGTGCCGTTCGCGAGAGACTGCCCTTGTACCGAACCGACCTGACGGGGCTCTGGTCGAGCCACGGCATCAGGAAAAAGATCATCACCGCAAGACCCATGAAGATGACGCCCCAGACTTTCGCCCCGATCAGGAAGAACGCGGCGATGACCGCTGCGCACACCACGACGCCGATGAACTTCGTGCCGCCCCGCAACTGGCTCCTCAGTATCAGGATGGCATAGAGAAAAATCGCGGCCGCGAGCACATACATGAAGTCGGGCGTCGTCGCGCGAAGAATCGAGTAGTACGGCGTGAAATACCAGACGGGTGCGATATGGGACGGCGTCTTGAGCGGATCGGCCGGCACGAAGTTGTTGTATTCGAGAAAGTACCCGCCGAACTCGGGCATGAAGAACAGAATGATCGCGAAAATCGCCAGAAACACCATCACGCCAAACGTGTCCTTCACCGTGTAGTACGGGTGAAAGGGTATGCCGTCGATCGGGTGCCCGTCGGGGCCCAGGTTCTTCTTGATTTCGATGCCGTCGGGGTTATTGGAGCCGACTTCGTGCAGCGCCATGATGTGCGCCACGACCAGGCCGACAAGAACCAGGGGAATGGCGATCACGTGGAAAGCGAAGAACCGGTTGAGCGTTGCGTCGGAGACGACGTAATCACCGCGGATCCATAGAGCCAGATCAGGCCCGATCAGCGGCAACGCGTCGAAGAGATTGACGATCACCTGCGCGCCCCAGAACGACATCTGGCCCCACGGCAGTAGATAACCGAAGAATGCTTCTGCCATCAGCATGAGATAGATGATCATGCCGAAGATCCACAGAAGCTCGCGCGGCTGCCGGTATGAACCGTATAACAGCGCCTTGAACATGTGCAGGTAGATAACGACGAAAAACGCCGAGGCACCCGTCGAATGCATGTAGCGCATGAGCCACCCCCAGGGCACGTCGCGCATGATGTACTCGACGGACGCGAATGCCTGGGCAGCATCGGGTTTGTAATGCATCGTCAGGAAAATCCCCGTGACGATCTGCAGCACGAGCACCAGGAGCGCGAGGGAACCGAAGTAGTACCAGAAGTTGAAATTTTTCGGCGTGTAATATTCCGAAATGTGGTCACGCCATATCGACATCAGCGGAAAGCGCTGATCGACCCACGTCACAATACCGTTGAACGGGCCTGCGCCGGTAACCGGCAGTTTCTTTTCAGTTGCGGCCATCCGGTCAGGCTCCCTGCGTGTCTTCGCCGATGATGAGCTTTGTGTCACCTACGAACCTGTACGGCGGCACCGCAAGATTGTCGGGCGCAGGCTTGTTCTTGTAGACGCGCCCCGCGAGGTCGAAAAGCGATCCGTGGCAGGGGCAGTAGAAACCACCGTGCCAGTCCGAGGCGAACGGCTCCGGCTGGGCCGCAAGCCGGTCCACCGGCGAACACCCAAGGTGGGTGCAGATGCCGACGACAACCAGATACTCCGGTTTAAGGGAACGCATTTCGTTCTTCGCATACGCCGGCTGCTCGCTGCGCGCGCTCGCAGGATCGGCAACACGATCCTGGTCCGACGAAACCATCTTCAGCATCGCCGGCGTGCGTCGCACGACCCACACCGGCTTTCCGCGCCACTCGACGACCATTTTCTGCCCAGGCTCGAGGGCGCTCACGTCGACCTCAACGGGCGCACCGGCGGCTTTCGCGCGCTCGGAGGGCATCATGCTGAGGACGAACGGCACACCAGCCGCGCCTGCTGCAACGCCTGTCGCGACGGAAGTGGTTGTCAGGAGAAAACGCCGCTTTCCCTGATCCAACTCTTTATCGGCCATGGAGATTCCTGAATTGCGGAAAAAACGAATAGTTTAACAATTGGCCACGAGAAAGTTAAGAGAGACGACGAAAAAGACCGTCGAGTCAGCAGGTTACGTGCCGAAATCGACGGAAGGGTTACATCGAGCCAGCGTCAGACCGGATTGGCGATGTCTATGAACCGGTGTTCGATTCCGAACCGTTCGGCGAGATGTGCACCCAGAGCCTGGACGCCATAACGCTCGGTTGCATGGTGGCCGGCGGCGATGAAGGCGACACCGCTCTCGCGCGCGAGATGAACGGTCTGTTCCGAGATCTCGCCGCTCACATACACATCGACGCCGAGCCCCACCGCGGCCTCGAGGTAACCCTGGGCAGCGCCGGTGCACCACGCGACGCGCCTGATGCTGCGCGATTCGTCGCCTATCACCAGCGGTTTACGTTCAAAACGGTCCTCGACGCGCGACGCAAGCTCCGCAATCGTCGGAGCGCCTTCGACGATTCCGTGCCAGCCCAGATCCTGGTCGCCGAAACGGCCTTGCGGCGTGAATCCGAGCACGCGCGCAAGTGCCGCGTTGTTGCCGATTTCCCCGTGAGCGTCGAGCGGAAGGTGAAATGCGTAGAGGTTGATGTCGTGCCGCATCAGCAGCGCAATGCGTTTGCGTCGCATGCCGGTAAGGCGCGCATCTTCACCGCGCCAGAAATAGCCATGATGTACGAGTATTGAATCGGCATCCTGCTCGATCGCGGCTTCGAGCAGCGCAAGAGAAGCGGTGACGCCGGTCACCAGCCGCTCGACCGTCACGCGCCCTTCCACCTGCAGGCCGTTTGGGCAATAATCTCGAAACCTGGACACTTCCAGGTACTGGTCGAGGTAGGCGTCCAGCGCGGTTCTTTCCATCAGCTACTGACCCTGCCCAAAAAAGCATTCTAGCCGAGCAGTCGCGCGATACACGCGTGACCGCGACTGGTCGCTCATATGATCCGAAAGCTGTGGCTGGTTTTCTGTCAGACCGCAACCGTCTGTGTTGCCGCGCTTTTTGTGGTGACGACGCTCCGGCCTGATCTCCTCGCGGGCACTTCGCGAGGCGGAATCGTCACGGTCCGGGAATCGGCGCCTGAAGGCGATGCCGCGAAGATCTCGTCCTTCAGCGAAGGCGCACGCCGCGCCATGCCCGCAGTAGTGAACATCTATACGACTAAGGAAATGAAAATCCAGCGCCATCCATTCATGGATGACCCGGTATTCAGACATTTCTTCGGCGAGCAGTTCGACGCGCAAAAAACGCGCAAGAGCACCAATCTCGGATCGGGCGTCATCGTGAGCGGCGAAGGATACATCCTCACGAATAGTCACGTCGTCGAAGCCGCCGATGAGATCGAGGTGGCGCTCGCAGACACGCGCCGCGCGAAGGCGCGGGTGGTGGGCACCGATCCCGAGACTGATCTCGCTGTGCTGAAAATCGAGCTTCCGAAACTGCCTTCGATCCTTTTCGGCCAGTCAGATCGAGCGCACGTTGGCGACATCGTCCTCGCGATCGGCAACCCGTTCGGCGTCGGTCAGACCGTGACGCTGGGTATCGTCAGCGCGGTCGGGAGAAGCCATCTTGGCATCAACACTTTCGAGAACTTCATCCAGACCGATGCTGCCATTAATCCCGGTAACTCGGGCGGCGCCCTTGTCGACACGACCGGACAACTGATCGGAATCAATACAGCGATCTACTCACGCGCGCCCGGCGGCGCGTCGCTCGGCATCGGTTTCGCGATTCCGGCGAGCACAGCGAAACAGGTGCTCGAGCAGATTTTGCAGAGCGGTCAGGTGACGCGCGGCTGGATCGGCGTCGGCGTGCAGGACATGACGCAGGAGCTCTCGGAATCATTCAAGCTGCCCGAGATCCGGGGCGCGCTGATAACTGAAGTGTTCCGCGGGACGCCGGCCGATAAGGCCGGCGTGAAACTTGGCGACATCCTTGTAGCTGTCGAAGGCAGTCCGGTGACGGACTCGTCGAGCATGCTGAATCTTGTCGCCGCGCTGAGCCCGGGCAAGCAGGCGACGCTGAAAGTCGTGCGCAGCCAGCAGGAAACCGATATCAAGGTCGTGATCGGCCGCCGCCCGGCTCAGCAGCGCGAACAGCGCTAATCGCGCTGCTCGCGCTGCGCGCCGGAGAACTAGCCCCTCCCCCTACCCCTCCCCAACTTCGGGGAGGGGAGTAACCGGCGCACTCACGCAGCGTCAGCAGGATGGACACGTCGAGTTGACGCCGCAGCGAATCGCTACTTCGGTTCGGCGTCGATGCGGTCGAGCTCGCTCTCGAGCTGCGCATCCGAAGGTGACGCATAGTCGTCGTCCGCTTTTTTCGGTTTCACCACGAAGCGCGCGAGTAACAGCCCGAACTCGTAGAGGATGCACATCGGAATCGCCAGCAGAAGCTGCGAGACCACGTCAGGCGGCGTGACCACTGCCGATACGACAAACGCCCCGACGATGAAGTAAGGACGGATCACCCGCAGCTGCTCGAGTGAAACGATGCCCATGCGCGCGAGAACGATGACGACGATCGGCACTCCGAACGTCACGCCGAATGCCAGAAACATCGTGAGCACGAAGTTCAGGTATTGCTCGATGTCCGGCGCGACCGTAATGCTCGCCGGCGCGATGCTGTTCACGAATTCGAACACCACGCCGAAGACGAAGATGTAACAGAACGCGATGCCGAGGACGAAAAGGACGGTGCTGCCGATTACGAGCGGAAGGACGAGCTTTTTCTCGTGAACGTAAAGACCGGGCGCGACGAACGCCCAAGCCTGGTACAGCACGTATGGAAGGACGATGACGAAGGCGACCATCCCCGCGACCTTGAGCGGAATCAGGAACGGCGTGATCACCCCGGTTGCGATCATCTTCGAGCCCGCCGGGAGGGCGCTCATCATCGGATGGGCGAGCAGATCGTAAAGCTCGGATGACCACGGGAAAAGGCATGCGAACACAATGCCGATCGCGATCAGCGCGCGAAGCAGCCGGTCGCGCAGTTCGACGAGGTGCGAGATGAAAGTGTCTTCGCTCATCGCGGCACCTCGCTTCGCTCGGCAGCCTGGCGGCACGCCGCGATGCGGTGACGATACGGAGGAAAACCCCGGTTTTCCTCCGTAACCTCCTTTCTTTCGGCGTCTCCGAGAGGCAGAGGGATCACGCGGCTAGGCGCGCTTCTCGACGGGCTCGCGCGCGGGGTCGAGCGCGAGCTCCAGTTGGGGCGTCGGCTCCGCGTTCGGTGCCGCGCTGGACACATCGACCAGGGCGGGAGCATCGACAGCGGCGGGCGGCGGCGTGACAGGATTTGCCTCTTGCGCGATTTTCTGGAGCTCGCTTTCCGTGGAGTTCACTTCGCGCGTCACGGAGTGTTCGAAGGAGCGCGCCGCGTCCTGCATGCTCATCTGCAGCTTCTTCAGCTCGTCGAGCTCCATCTCCCGGCTGATATCCGCTTTCACGTCGTTTACGTAACGCTGCATGCGGCCGAAGAGATGGCCGAGCGTTCGGGCGACTTTGGGCAGGCGCTCCGGACCGATCACGATGAGCGCGACGACCGCGATCACCATAAGCTCGGAGAAACCGATGTCAAACATGCGATAGCAGCAAGCGCGGTTCGTGGAAGCCTGCGCCGGCGCTTACGTTTTCGTGGTTTCCTTCCTGACTTCGGCGTCGATCGTCTGACCTGCGCCGGGCGAGATCTCGCTCTTGACCGCGTTGTCATCGGCGGTTTTGATCCCGTCCTTGAAGCCTTTGACGGCGCCACCCAGGTCGGTGCCGAGGTTACGCAGCTTCTTCGTGCCGAAGATCAGTATCACGACGAGCAACACGATCAGCCAGTGCCAGATGCTGAACGAACCCATGATTGACGCTCCTAAGTTGTCGCGGCCGGTTTAAGCTGAAGATACAGGATGCGAGCTCGTGCCGATCAGCCGCGCGAATTCTTTTCCTCTATGCCTGAAGTGCCTTCCCGCCGCGAGAGCTCGGCCAGTACGTCTTCAGCGCGCGCGCCATGCCAGGCGAGGAGGACCATGCAGTGAAACCACAGATCCGCGGTTTCGCGTATGAGGTGCAGTTTATCACCGTCCTTAGAGGCAAGCATCGTCTCGGCCGCCTCCTCCGCGACCTTTTTCAGGATCGCATCGTGTCCTTTTTTGCCGAGACTCGCGATGTAGGAAACACCGGGATCGGCTTTGAGGCGCTGGGCGATCGTGTCGCCGAGCCGTGCAAGGATGTCCGCATTAGTCATGAGCGATAGATCTCGCGCGGATCCTTCAGGACCGGATCGGTATTGATCCACTTTCCATCGTCGAGCCGCTGGAAGAAGCAGCTTTCACGTCCGGTGTGACACGCGATCCCGCCCTGCTGCTCCACTTCGAGCAGGACCACATCGGCGTCGCAATCGAGCCGCACCGACTTCACCTTCTGCACATGCCCCGAGCTTTCACCCTTGTGCCAGAGCTTAGAGCGCGATCGCGACCAGTAATGCGCCTCGCCGGTTTCGACGGTGCGCGCGAGCGCCTCGCGGTTCATCCACGCAAGGTTGAGCACGCGCCCGGAGGACGCGTCCTGCGCGATCGCGGGCACGAGGCCGCTTTCCGCCCATTTAACCTGGTCAATCCAATCCATCGAGGCAGGATACAGGAATCAGTTTCTGATCTCGATGCCGAGCTGCGTCATGTAGGCCTTCGCCTGGCGCACCGTGAACTCGCCGTAGTGAAAAATACTCGCGGCGAGCACGGCATCGGCGCGTCCCTGCAACACGCCATCCGCGAGGTGCTGGAGATTGCCGACGCCGCCGCTCGCGATGATCGGCACGTCGAGCGCATTGGAAAAAGCACACGTGAGCTCGAGGTCGAAACCCTGGCGAGTACCGTCGCGATCCATGCTCGTGAGCAGGATCTCGCCCGCGCCGAGCGCTTGCACCTCCCGCCCCCATTCAAGCGCATCGCGCCCTGTCGCGCGTCGCCCGCCATGTGTGAAAACCTCCCATCGGACGTGAGGCGTATCCGCTACCCGCTTTGCGTCGACGGCCACGACGATGCACTGCGATCCATAGCGGCCCGCGGCGTCGGCTACGAGCCGCGGATTCTCGACGGCTGAGGTATTGATGCTGACCTTGTCGGCGCCTGCATTGAGTAGCCGCCGCACATCTTCGACCGTGCGCACACCGCCGCCGACTGTGAGCGGTATGAAAACCTGCGTCGCAACCGCTTCGATGATGTCGAGAATGAGATCGCGCTGGTCGCTGCTGGCGGTGATATCGAGGAACGTGAGCTCGTCTGCGCCCTGGTCGCCATAGCGCTTTGCGACTTCGACCGGGTCTCCCGCATCGCGCAAGCCGACGAAGTTAACGCCTTTCACAACGCGGCCGGCTGTGACGTCGAGGCAGGGGATGATGCGCTTAGATAACAAATCGGCCGAAAGTGAAAACCTACTTTCGCCCGGAAAAGACAACGTCCGAAAGTGAAAATCTACTTTCGGCCGGAACGGGCAACGGCAAGTTAGTGCTCATGGCTTGGGGCGGCCCGGCGCCTTGAGCGCGGAAAGAGCGACGAAGAAACACTGGTAGGCATGCCGGTCGGTCTTTCGTAGCAGTTTCAAGCTCGAATCGGCGGGCTTCGCCCGCGATTCAGTTCAAATTCGTAGTTTCGGCGCAAAGTAGGTTTGCACTTTGCGACAAAGTGTCTGTCCGGCGCAAAGTAGGGGTTCACTTTGTGACGCCAGAGATCTCGTCGGCGAGGCGCTGGGCTTCGGCGAAATTGAGAGTTCCCTGATAGACCGCGCGCCCGGTAATCGCGCCGGAGATACCTTCGGCCTCGACGGCGCACAGCGCCTTGATGTCATCGAGGTTGGTGATCCCGCCGCTCGCGATGACTGGAACGCTGAGGTTGCGCGCGAGCTCGACGGTCGCATCGATGTTGACGCCGGTGAGCATGCCGTCGCGACCGATGTCGGTATAGATAATTGCCTCGACCCCGTAATCCTCGAATTTTTTCGCAAGATCGATGACGTCGTGCCCGGTCATCTTGGACCAACCGTCGACAGCCACCTTGCCGTCCTTCGCATCGAGCGCAACCATCACGTGGCCACCGAACGCGGTGCAGGCGTCATGCAGGAACCCCGGCGTCTTCACTGCGGCGGTGCCGATAATCACGTAAGTAACGCCATGATCGAGGTAGCGTTCGATCGTGTCGAGATCGCGGATGCCGCCGCCGAGCTGTATCGGTACCTTTTCGCCGACTGCCGCCGCAATCGCTCTGATCGCAGCTTCATTCTTCGGCTTGCCTGCCGCGGCGCCGTTCAGGTCGATGAGATGCAGGCGGCGGGCACCCTGCTCCAGCCACTGCCGCGCCATGGCCGTCGGATCGTCCGAAAAGACCGTCACATCGTTCATCTCGCCCTGCTTCAGGCGTACGCATTTACCGTCTTTAAGATCGATGGCGGGGATGATCAGCATGATGGGGAGGACAGAAGCCTCATCTTTATTACAGGCAGGAGGCGGAAAGTTACGTCGGCGTCGGGGCGCGTTGTACGGGCTGATGGAACGACAGTTATTCGATCGACGCCGGTTTCTCGTTTTCATCATACTACAGCACTGCGGAACGCATCCATTGGCGCGAGCTTCACGCCGGTCCCTCTGCCATGTCAGGTTGCCACGCGCAAAAATTCGCCAGCAGCCGCAAACCGGCGTCGTGGCTTTTCTCCGGGTGAAATTGCACCGCAAAGATGTTGCCGTGTGCCGCTGCGCAGGTAAAGGGAAAGGGATACATCGCGTGCGCCGCGATGAGCTCAGGCCCGGCCGGCTCCGGGAAGTAACTGTGGACGAAGTAAAAACGCGTGCCGTCAGGTATCCCCTCCCAAAGAGGATGGGCGCCACTCTGGTGCACTTCGTTCCAGCCCATATGCGGAACCTTGAGCTTGTTGCCTTTCGCGTCGTGCATCTCGGCGGCCGGAAAACGGCGCACGGTGCCCGGAAGCAGGGACAAGCCCGGCGTATCCCCCTCCTCGCTGTGCTCGAAAAGCATCTGCAGGCCGATACAGATCCCGAGAAACGGCTTTTCGGCCGCGGCCTCGGTGATGGCACCGCGCAGGTTGCGGGCGTCGATCTCGCGCATGCAGTCGCGCATCGCACCCTGGCCTGGAAAGACCACGCGCCGGGCGCGGCGCACGACTTCGGGATCATCCGTCAGCGTGACGGTGCATTCAGGGGCTACGTGCTCGATCGCTTTGGCGACCGAGCGCAGATTCCCCATGCCGTAATCGACGACGGCAATCTCACTCATGCCGTCCATAACAAGCTAATAGTGGGGTGTCGGACTTCGGTCCGGCACCCAAAAAGGAAAGGAAGTTACGGAGGGAAACCATGGGTTTCCTTCTGTTCGTGGTGCGGCGAGGCCCGAGCTGAAGGCGAGCGCCGCACTAAAGCGACCCTTTGGTCGAAGGCACGCCGGCCGTGCGTGGATCGATCTCGACCGCCATGCGCAATGCGCGTCCGAAGGCCTTGAACGCGGTCTCCGCCTGGTGATGCGCGTTGCTTCCGCGCAGGCTGTCGACGTGGAGCGTTACATTTGCATGGTTGACGAAGCCCTGGAAGAACTCGTGCACGAGGTCTACGTCGAATTCGCCGATTCTTGCACGCACGAAGTCCACGTGAAAGTCGAGGCCTGGCCGACCCGACAGATCGACCACTACGCGCGACAGCGCTTCGTCGAGCGGCACGTAGGCGTGGCCATAACGCCGCACACCCTTTTTGTCACCGACGGCCTTCGAAAAAGCCTGACCGAGGGTGATGCCGATATCTTCGACAGTGTGATGGGCGTCGATGTGGAGGTCGCCGCGAGCTTCGACTTCGAGGTCGAACACACCATGCCGTGCGACCTGGTCGAGCATGTGATCCAGAAACGGTACCTGGGTAGAGAGCTGAGACGCGCCGGTGCCGTCGAGTCCGATCTTCACCCGAATCTGCGTCTCCAGTGTATTGCGAGTCACCTCGGCTTCACGTGTGGGCATCTGGCTTTCTTACAGCTTTGTCATGAGGTCATGCGAGGGCTTCGTGTAAAGCTTCGAGGAAGCGGTCGTTCTCATCCGGTGTGCCGACGGTCACACGAAGACATCCTTCGAGCGCGGGATGCGAGCCGTGCAGGTTCTTCACGAGCACCCCCTGCCTTTTAAGTCCGTCGAAGGTCGCTTGCGCCGAAGCCGTTTTGAATAATATGAAGTTTGCGTCGCTCGGAAAAGGCGTCGTGCGCGGCTCACGCTCGAGCGCCGCATACAGCCGCGTGCGCTCCGCCTTGATCGCCGACGCCTGCTCGTCGAGCAGTCCCTGATGCTGGAACGCTTCCTCTGCGACGAGCTGTGTCAGCACGCCGACATTATACGGTAAGCGTACTTTGTCGATGTGTTTCAGCCACGGGTCCGCGCCCGCGAGGAAGCCCAAGCGGAGTCCTGCAAACCCCGATTTCGACAGGGTCCGCATGACCAGCAGATTCGGGTGCTCACGCAGCTTGTGAATATAGGTTCGTTCCGCGAACGCGTGATACGCCTCGTCGATGACGACGAGACCCGGCGCATTGGCGATCACCGCGTCGATCGCTGCTGCGTCGAAGAGATTGCCCGTCGGATTATTGGGGTATGCAATGAAGATGAGTGCCGGCTGGTGCTCGTCGATTGCGGCCGCAATGCGCTCGGGATCCAGTGAAAAATCCTCGCGCAAAGGCACGCCCACGAAGCGCAGCCCGCAAAACGATGCGATCAGCCGGAACATGACGAACGCCGGCTCGACACCGAGCACCGTGGCACCCGGCCTCGCGACGGCGAGCGTCAGCATCTGGATGATTTCATCCGAACCGTTGCCGAGAAGAAGCTCGACCCCTTCGGGGATGCGGAGTACCCCCCGGAGCCGTGACTTGAGGCGAGCGGCCCCGGCGTCGGGATAGCGGTTGATCTCCGCGTCTGAAACGAGCTTCGCGATCCGCTCGCGCACGCCGTGCGGCAGCAGATACGGGTTCTCCATCGCATCGAGCTTCACCATGCCGCCGGAATCAGGCACGTGATAGGCGGCGAGCGCGCGGATCTCGTCGCGGATGATCTCGTCCGGCCCCTTCGCCATTTTCAATCCATCCGCATCTCGGCCGATCGTGCGTGCGCGGCAAGGCCTTCACCGTGCGCAAGCTCCGACGCGATTCTGCCGAGGTTCTGCGCACCTTCGCGCGAGATCCGGATGACGCTAGAGCGTTTCTGGAAATCGTATACACCGAGCGGAGACGAGAAGCGCGCGGTGCGCGACGTCGGCAGCACGTGATTCGGTCCGGCGCAGTAGTCGCCCAGGGCTTCCGACGCATACCGCCCCATGAAAATCGCGCCGGCATGGCGGATGCGCGGCAGCAGGGCTTCCGGGTCTTCGACAGAAAGCTCGAGGTGCTCAGGCGCAATGCGATTCACGATCTCACACGCTTCCGCGAGATCGCGCACCTGGATCAGTGCGCCGCGGCCGGCGAGGGACTGCGCAATGACGTCACGCCTCGGCATCGCCGGAAGCTGCCGCTCGATGCTTGCCGCGACGGCGTCGAGCACCGCGCTGTCGCTCGACAGAAGGATCGCCTGCGCAAGCTCGTCATGTTCCGCCTGGGAGAAGAGATCCATTGCGACCCAGTCCGGATCACTTTTCGCATCGGCGAGGATGAGGATTTCGGAAGGCCCGGCGAGCATATCGATCCCTACGACGCCGAACACGCGGCGCTTCGCAGCGGCCACGTATGCGTTGCCGGGGCCGACGATCTTGTCGACGGCAGGCACCGTCTCGGTCCCGTACGCCATCGCACCCACGGCTTGCGCCCCTCCCATCGCGAAGAGCCGATCGACGCCGCACAGCGCCGCAGCTGCAAGGACCAGTGCATTGCGCTCACCGCCGGGCGTCGGCACCGCCATGATGATTTCAGCGACACCCGCAACCTTCGCCGGCATCACGTTCATGATCACCGACGAGGGATACGCAGCCTTTCCGCCGGGCACGTACACGCCCACGCGGTCGAGTGCAGTGACCTGCTGGCCCAGCTCGTTGCCGCTGCTGTCCCTGAAGCTCCATGAGCCGGCACGCTGTCGCTCGTGGTATGTGCGCACACGCTCTGCGGCGCTGGTGAGCGCATCGCGCTGCGCCGCCGGAAGTGTGTCGAGCGCGGCTTCGCACGCACTGCGGCTGATCTCGAGCTCGCCTGCGCGGTCGACAGTCACGCGATCGAGACGCCTCGTGTGCTCGACGAGCGCCGCGTCCCCGCGCGCCTTGACGTCCGCGAGTATGGTTGCCGCGATCTCGTCTACTTTTGGGTCCTGGGCAGCTTCGAATGCGAGGAGCTCGGCGAGCCTCGCGTCGAAGTCAGGCTGCCAGGTGCGGAGCCTGCGCATCATGCGACTGCGCGCGCGAAAGAATCGAGGAGCGGCTGAACATGATCGCGCTTTAACTTGAGCGACGCCTGATTGACGATGAGGCGCGCGGATACCGCTGCAATCTCCTCAACCGCCACGAGCCCGTTGGCCTTCAGGGTGCTGCCGGTGCTGACGAGATCGACGATCGCATCGGCAAGCCCGGTAAGCGGCGCAAGCTCCATCGAGCCGTAGAGCTTGATGAGATCGACGTGCATTCCTTTCGACGCGAAGTGCTCGCGCGCGGTCTGGACATACTTGGTGGCGACGCGCAGCCGCGCGCCCTGCCTGACCGCGCGCTGATAGTCGTAGCCTTCGCGCACGGCGACCATCATCCTGCAGCGCGCGATGCCGAGATCGACAGGCTGGTAAAGGCCGTGACCACCGTGCTCGTCGAGAACGTCCTTCCCCGCAACGCCGATGTCCGCCGCCCCGTATTGAACGTAAGTCGGAACATCGCTTGCGCGCACGATGATCACGCGCACCTCGCGTTTGTTCGTGGTGAGGATCAGTTTGCGCGACGTCTCCGGGTCTTCGCGCGTCGCGATGCCTGCCGCGGCGAGGAGCGGCACGGTCTCGTCGAAGATCCTGCCCTTCGAAAGGGCGATCGTGATCATGTAGGACTACGGAAGAGTGCAGAAAGGATTGAATTGTAACGTAAAAGGGTTCTAAACTTCGCGATTCACCCGCACCTGAACCCCCTGATGTCCGCCGACAACATCGTCGAAATCACCGACCTCGCTTTCGCATACGGCTCGCGCGAAATCTTCAAACGCGTGAAGCTCGATATTCCGCGCGGCAAGATCGTCGGCATCATGGGCGCGAGCGGCTCGGGCAAGACGACGCTCATGCGCCTTATCGGCGGCCAGCTCACGCCCACGGGCGGCGAGGTCAAGGTCATGGACAAGGTCGTGCATGCGCTCTCGCGCGGCGAGCTCTTCGAACTTCGCCGCAGGATGGGCATGCAGTTCCAGCAAGGCGGGCTCTTTACCGATTTATCCGTATACGAAAACCTTGCATTCCAGATGCGCGAGAAGACCGATCTGCCTGAGGACATGATCAATGATCTCGTGCTGATGAAACTGAACGCAGTCGGGTTACGCGGCGCGGCATCACTCATGCCGGCTGAGCTTTCAGGCGGAATGTCGCGCAGGGTCGGTCTCGCGCGCGCGATTGCGCTCGATCCCGCCTTGATGATGTATGACGAGCCTTTCGCAGGCCTGGATCCGATCTCGTGCAACGTCATCGGCAATCTGATCCGCCGGCTGAACGACACGCTGGGGCTCACTTCGATCGTGGTGTCTTACGACGCGCAGGAGGCGTTGAAAGTGATCGATTACGTGTACTTCATTGCAGACGGCGTCGTCGCCGCGCACGGCACGACCGAAGAAGTGAGAAACTCGACCGACCCCTTCGTGAGCCAGTTCATCCGCGCGCTGCCCGATGGCCCCGTACCGTTTCACTATCCGCGCGAGCCGTACGCGAAAGACCTCGAGCTGGAACAGCGCTGACTCCACCACGCCCGGGCCGACGCTCCCCTGAAGGAAAGGGCGTGTCAAACCGAAGGAAGGGGTAACGGGGGAGACCACCTGTTCGTTTACCGGCGTCGAGCGCGCGCCGAGCTTCGAAAGTTTTTCCTCGATGCGTTCATAGCCGCGGTCGAGGTGATAAACCCGCTCGATGGTCGTCGCGCCCCGCGCAACCAGCCCAGCGATGACGAGACTGGCTGACGCGCGAAGATCGGTCGCCATGACGGTCGCGCCTTCGAGCCTCTGCACGCCTTTCACAGTTGCGGTGTTGCCGACGAATTCGATGTTCGCTCCGAGTCGACGCAGCTCCTGGACGTGCATGAAGCGGTTTTCGAAAATCGTTTCAGTGATCGTAGCCGTGCCGGAAGCCACGCTGTTGAGTGCCATGAACTGCGCCTGCATGTCGGTGGGAAACGCCGGGTAAGGCGACGTCGTCACGTCGACTGAATTCAGCGAGCCGTTCATCTTGAGCTCGATCCAGTCAGCGCCGGTCGTCACTTTCGCGCCGCACTCCCGCAGCTTGTCCAGCACCCCGTCCAGGATGCCGGCTCGCGTGCCGGTAAGCCTGATCTCGCCGCCCGTTGCCGCGGCCGCCACGAGAAAGGTGCCGGTCTCGATGCGGTCGGGCATCACGCGATGTCGTGCGCCGTGGAGGCGCTCGACGCCTTCAATGCGGATGACGTCGCTGCCGGCGCCCTGAATCTTCGCCCCCATCGATTCGAGGCAGGCGGCGAGATCGACGACCTCCGGCTCGCGGGCGGCGTTCTCGATGATGGTCGTCCCTTCAGCAAGTGTTGCCGCCATCATCAGATTTTCAGTCCCGGTGACGGTCACGAGATCGGTGCGAATGCGAGCGCCCTTGAGCCTTCCTGCGCGCGCGATCATGTCGCCCTGCTCGATGCTGATCGAAGCGCCCATCGCCTCGAGGCCTTTCACATGCTGATCGACTGGACGAGAACCGATTGCGCAACCGCCGGGGAGCGCCACTCTTGCCTCGCCGCATCGCGCGAGCAAAGGCCCGAGCGTGAGAACGGAGGCGCGCATCGTTTTGACGAGATCGTAGGGCGCAGCGGCGCTTGAAATCTTCTCGGCGCACAGTTCAACACCGAGCTTTTCGTCGACCGAAACCGAGACGCCCATCTGACCGAGAAGGTTCAGCATCGTCGTGACGTCGCGAAGATGCGGCACGTTCTCGACGAACAGCGGCTCGCGCGTGAGCAGCGAGGCGCACAGAATGGGTAATGCCGAATTCTTCGCGCCCGAGATGACCGCGTCGCCGCGGAGCGGCACGCCCCCCTCGATGATCAGCTTATCCACGGCGAGCCCCGCGTGTCGGACTCGCGCTCTGACGAGCAAACCAAGGAAAGGAGGTCACGGAGGGAAACCATCGGTGTCCCTCCGTATCGTAACCGGTGCATAACGCAGTGAGTCACTGCGTTACGGAGGAAAACCTGGGTTTTCCTCTGTAACGTGACCGGATCGCGGCGTGCCGCGAGGCTTCCGAGCGAAACGAGGTGCCGCGATCTGGGGCGGCGAGGCCCGAGCGAAGGCGAGCGCCGCACTTACGCCTTCCACTCTTCAGGCGTCAGCGTCTTCATCGAAAGCGCATGTATCTCCTCGCGCATGCGCTCACCCAGCGCGCCATAGACGAGCTGGTGCTGCCTCACTTTCGAAAGGCCCTGAAACTGCGTGCTTACGATCAGCGCCTCGAAATGCCTGCCGTCGCCTGAGACTTCGACGTGCTCGCACTGAAGACCGTCTTCAATGCACTGCCGGATGATGTTGGGGTCCACGAATTACCTTCTAAAGACACTCAGTGCCGCAGCTTGTAACCGGAGCGGATGAGCGAAAGCGTCAGCAATGATAAGGCCACGAAAACGAAACTCACAATCGTGAATGAAAGCCAGGGCGACACGTCCGCCTGGCCGAAGAAACCGTAACGAAAACCGTCGATCATGTAGAAGATCGGGTTCGCGTGCGACAGCGCCTGCCAGAAGGGCGGAAGCGAATGGATCGAGTAGAAAACACCCGAAAGAAACGTGAGCGGCAGTATGACGAAATTCGAGAATGCCGCAAGCTGGTCGATCTTTTCGGATTGCAGGCCGGCGATCACACCCAGGGTCGCCATGACGCCGCTGCCGACGATCGCATAAGCGATGATCCAGGCCGGGTGCGCGATCGGAACGTCGACGAAGGCGATGGTTGCGGCGAAGACGCCGGCACCGACGACCAGCCCACGGCCTGTCGCTGCGAGGACGTACGCGAGGAAGAACTCGCGATGTGAAAGCGGCGGCAGCAGCACGAAGACAATGTTTCCGGTCATCTTCGATTGCATGAGGCTCGACGAGCTGTTCGCAAACGCGTTCTGCAATATCGACATCATCGCGAGACCCGGCACGAGAAACGCCGTGTATTCGACACCCGGATAGACTTCGACGTGACTTCGCAGGGTGTGCGCAAAAACCAGCAGGTACAGAAGCGCCGTCAGCACCGGCGCGAGGACGGTCTGCACTTTCACTTTCCAGAAGCGCAGCCACTCCTTGTAGAAGAGCGTGTAGAACCCGGTCATGATCGCTGCATGATCTGAACGAAGACTTCCTCGAGATCGGGCTGCATCACTTCCATTTCGACGACTTTCACCTGCGCTGCCCGAAGCTCGGCCATAAGCGTCTCGAGCTCCTGATAGTTCTTGAGCGCAAGCCGGTAAGCGCCGCTTTCGCGGCGATCGGTCACACGCTTCACCAGCGCTTCCGGCAGCCGGTCAGGCTCGATCCTGAGCTCGACATAGCATCCGGAATGCCGGCCGAGCAGGTTCGCAGTCGTATCGAGCGCGACGATCTGCCCCTGCTTCAGCATCGCGATCCGCCCGCACAACGCTTCGGCTTCTTCGAGGTAATGCGTCGTGAGCACGATCGTATGTCCGTCGCGGTTGAGCTGGCGGATGAAGCGCCACAGCGCCTGCCTCAACTCGACATCGACGCCGGCAGTGGGCTCGTCTAGGACGATCACCGGGGGCTTGTGTACGAGCGCCTGCCCGACGAGCACGCGTCGTTTCATCCCGCCCGACAACGCGCGCATGTTCGTGTTCGCTTTCGAGGTGAGATCGAGATGCTCCATCACCTCATCGATCCACGCGTCGTTGTTTCGCAGCCCGTAATAACCGGACTGGATGCGCAGCGCTTCCCGCACCGTGAAAAAAGGATCGAAGACGAGCTCCTGGGGAACGACGCCCAGCGCACGGCGTGCGGCGCGATAGTCCTTTACGACGTCGTGGCCCATCACCCGCGCCGTGCCCGAGCTTGACCGATTGAGACCCGCGACGATGCTGATGAGGGTCGTCTTACCCGCGCCGTTCGGGCCGAGAAGCCCGAAGAACTCACCTTGCGCGATCTCGAGGCTGACGCCGTCGAGCGCTACGAGATCTCGATAGCGCTTGGAAACTTTCTCGACCTGAATCGCTGGCGTCAAGCGTGCGGCTTCAGGGCGCGATGAACTCGAGTACGCCGTAAAGCTCGGCGAGGCTCCTCAAGCTGACAGGGAGATGGGCGAATTCGATGCTGCGGTTGGCTTTGGCGGCCTCGCGCCGCCATTCGAGGAGAAGACTGACGGCCGCGGAGTCGACCTCCGTCACACCGCTCAAGTCGACGATCACGCGCGGCGCCTTGAAAAGCGGCTGGCTTTCAGCCAGTACTGCGGTTACGTGCGACAGCGTGAGCGGGCCGATAACGCTACAGCGATCGCCCTCACAGGCGATCATTTCTTCCCCTGGGCCTGGGCCTGAGCCTGCGTCGCGAGCGCTTTGTTCTTGTCAATCAGGGCACGAATAAGGCCATCCACGCCGGTGCGCTGAATCTCGTTATTGAACGTGTTGCGATAATTCTCGACGAGGCTGATGCCTTCGATTTTCACGTCATAGACTTTCCAGGCGCCCATACTCCTGGACATGCTGTAGTCGATCGCGATCGGCTGTCCTGCGGGTTGCTTGATGAGGGACTTCACGACGACGTCCGTGTCGGTGGGCGCCATCCGGAGCGGCCGGTACTCGATCGTCTGATTGCGGTATCCGGTAAAAGCGGTGGTGTAAGTACGCACGAGTAGCGTCTTGAACTCTTCGACCAGCGCCTTCTGCTGCTCGGGGCTTGCCTGACGCCAGTTGCGGCCGACGGCGAGCTGCGTCATCTGAACGAAGTTGAAGTGCGGCAGCACCTTGCTTTCGACGAGCTGCGCGACCTTTTGCGGGTTACCCGACTGGAGCTCCTTGTCGGCCCGTACGATCGCAAGCACTTCGTCCGTCACGCTTCGTGCAAGCACGTCCGGTGCAATGTCGGTATTCGCCGCCGCCCAGGTAGCGGATACCGCAAGCAACACCGCCATGAGAATTTTCTGCATAACCCGCTCCATTAGTTATGGAAGCCTCATCCTTATTTCTTCGCCGTGTCGCCTTCGGCGGCTTTGCTGTACAGGAACTGACTGATCAGCTTTTCGAGCACGACCGCCGACTGTGTGAGCTTCAGCGTTTCGCCGCTGGCAAGATTGGCGCTGTCGCCACCCGCTTCGAGCCCGATGTACTGCTCGCCCAGAAGCCCTGAGGTGAGAATCGACGCCGTGGTGTCCTTCGGAAACTGGAATTGCTTCTCGACGCTTAACTCGACCCGTGCGTTGAACCGGGTGTTGTCGAAGCCGATGCTCGTCACGCGCCCGACGACAACCCCGGCGCTTTTCACAGGGGCGCGCGGCTTGAGCCCGCCGATATTGTCGAAATTGGCAAAGACGGTATAGCTCTCGCCGCCGATACCGATGCTCGACACGTTCCCGACTTTCATCGCAAGCACGAGCAGCGCGCCGATTCCGGCACAGACGAAAAGACCTACCCACAGGTCGAGCTTGGTGCGTTCCATCTCTAGAGCCCCCGGAACATGAATGACGTCAGAAGAAAATCGAGCCCAAGTACCGCAAGCGAAGAGGTCACCACGGTCCTCGTGGTGGCGCCCGAAACGCCTTCGGCCGTCGGCGGCGCATCGTAACCTTCGAAGAGTGCAATCCACGTGATCGCGAGCCCGAATACGAGGCTTTTGATGACACCGTTCATGATGTCTTCCTGGAAATCGACCGCAGCCTTCATCTGTGACCAGAAGGAGCCTTCGTCGACTCCGATCAGCACGACGCCGACCAGATACCCGCCGAAAATCCCCATCGCGCTGAACATGGCGGCAAGGAGCGGCATCGAGATCACGCCGGCCCAGAAGCGCGGCGCGATGACGCGTTCGATGGGGTCCACGGCCATCATCTCCATCGCGGCGAGCTGCTCCGTGGCTTTCATGAGACCGATCTCTGCGGTTATCGCCGAACCGGCGCGGCTGGCGAAAAGCAGCGCCGCGACAACGGGCCCGAGCTCACGCACGAGCGACAGGGCGACGAGCACGCCGAGCGCAGATTCCGAGCCGTATGTCTGCAACGTGTGATAACCCTGCAGGCCCAGCACCATGCCGACGAAAAGCCCCGACACGATGATGATGATGAGCGACAGGACACCGGTGAAATAGAGCTCGCGCACGATCAGGCGAAAGCGCCTGAAGGAAGTACCCGAGCTCGCCAGCGTCAGCGCGAGGAAGCGGCTCGCATAGCCCAGCCGCCAGACGCTGTCGATCGTCTGGTGTCCGATACCGCGGATGTTGACCAATGCCAGCCGGTTAAACATGGAATCGACGTAGCGGCGACAGCCGCATGAGCCCTGCTTCAAGCTGCCAGAGCAGATTCATAACCTCAAGTCCTGACCGAAGTCGCGGCCGGGATACTGGAAAGGCACCGGGCCGTCGGCTTCACCATATACGAACTGACGCACCAATGGATCGGTCGATGAACGCATGTCATCGGGCGTGCCATGAGCGACGATCCGCCCGTCGGACACGTAGTAGACATAGTCGACGATTTCCAGCGCTTCCTGCACATCATGGGTCACGATGATGGAGGTGGCGCCAAGCGCATCGTTGAGGCGCCTGATCAGATTGCCGATGACGCCGAGCGATATGGGATCGAGCCCGGTGAACGGCTCGTCGTACAACATGAGCATCGGGTCGAGAGCGATCGCACGGGCGAGCGCGACACGCCGCGCCATACCGCCGGAAAGCTCTGCAGGCAGCAGCGCGTGCGCGCCGCGTAACCCGACCGCGTCGAGCTTCATGAGCACGAGATCTCGAATCATCGCCTCGGGAAGATCGGTATGCTCGCGCATCTGAAAAGCCACGTTGTCGAACACGGAAAGGTCGGTGAAAAGCGCCCCGAACTGGAACAACATGCCCATGCGGCGGCGCATCTCGAAAATCCCCTGCCGGTCCAGGTCATTGACGAGCGTTCCGTCGACGCGGACTTCGCCGCGCGTCGCCTTGACCACCCCTGCAATCAGCCTGAGGAGCGTCGTCTTTCCCGATCCGCTGACCCCCATGATCGCAACGACCTTACCCCGCGCGATCACCATATCTATGCCGGTGAGAATCGGGCGACGGTCGTAAGCGAAGCTTAACGACGTGATCTCGATGAGGTTTTCTTGCGCCAAAGAGCGTGTGCCAAAAAGTGCGGATTCTAAACCAATTCAAAGGCATGGGTCTGCTGGACCGTCGGCCGGGTCCGTCTGGGGGCGGCGCCAGCCCAAGGTTGGAATCTCCAATGCCGCAAACGTCGCGCGCATCGTGGTGCTAACGTAACCACATGAGCTCCACCGCCACCGAGACCGCCGACGCGGTTCGCTTCAGCGCCGTTAACAAAGCGTATGGCGCTACATCCGCGCTGGATGGCTTCACACTCGCCGTGCCACGGGGCGAGCTTTTCGGTCTCGTGGGCGGTAACGGCGCCGGCAAAACGACCCTTATCAAATGCCTGCTCGACTTCTGCGATACGGATTCCGGGGACATCAGCGTTTTCGGGGTTTCTCACAGGCTTACGGCCTCTCGCGCTCGGCTTGCGTTTCTGCCGGAGCGTTTCAACCCGCCCTACTACCTGACGGGTCGCGACTTCCTGCGCTATATGGCGAAGATGCATCGCAAGGCGTACGACGAACGCGAAGCGACCACGGCGTTCGAGCGTCTCGATCTGCAGCAAGGCGCCCTCACCCGCCCTGCACGCAGTTATTCAAAAGGCATGACCCAGAAACTCGGCCTCGCCGCGTGTCTTCTTTCCGGTAAGCCACTGCAGATACTCGACGAACCCATGAGCGGTCTCGACCCGAAAGCGCGCGCGCTGCTCAAGCGTGAGCTTCGCGCCATTCGCGATGCCGGGAGCACGGTTTTCTTCACGTCTCATGCGCTTGCAGACGTGGAGGAAATCTGCGATCGCATGGCGGTCCTTCACGCAGGGCGGCTTCACTTCGCCGGCAGTCCGGATGAGCTCAAGACACGTTACGGAAGCGCCGATCTCGAAGCTGCGTTTCTAGAGTGCATCGCAGACGAATCCCAGGCATGAAGACATTGTGCAGCGCTCGCTATCTGGCACAATAGCCTCGTTTACTTTGGCCGCGGGAGACCGGGTTGCAGGATCAGAATAAACCGGACCTGCTGATCGTCGACGACGATCCTCTCATTTCAGACACGCTCAACTACGTCCTCGGCAGCGATTTCACGGTCTACGTTGCCGCTTCCCGGGCACAAGCCAAAAGCCTTCTCCGCCAACTCGACCGCGCGCCGCAGCTTGCCCTGATCGACCTCGGCCTGCCGCCGACACCCCATCGCCCCGACGAAGGCTTTCGGCTCGTGACCGAGCTGATCGCGCATTCCCCTGAGATGAAAATCGTCGTGCTCTCGGGTCAGAGCGACGAAACCAACGCGCGCCATGCACGAACACTCGGCGCCGTCGATTTCGTGAACAAACCCTGTGAGCCCGATGCATTACGTGAGCTTCTCAAGCGCGCGCTCGAGATCAGGGATGCGGAGCTCGTCAAGGCGCCGCAGGTCGGGCTGCTCGGTGAGAATCTGCTCGTCGAAAAGCTGCGCCAGCAAGTCGGCCAGTTCGCCAATGCCCCCTTTCCCGTACTCATCGAAGGCGAGTCCGGGAGCGGCAAGGAGCTCGTAGCGCAGTCGCTGCACCTCCTCAGCCATCGCGCATCGCGGCCGTTTCTCGCGCTCAACTGTGCAGCGATCGCGCCGACGCTCGTAGAGCCGACGCTGTTCGGTTATGCGAAAGGCGCATTCACCGGAGCGGTGGCTTCGCGCGCGGGCTATTTCGAAGACGCACAGGATTCGAGCCTTTTTCTCGACGAGATCGGCGAGCTTCCGCTCGAGCTGCAGGCAAAGCTGCTGCGGGTTCTGGAAAACGGTGAATATCAGCGCGTTGGAGAGACGCAAAGTCACGTGTCGAACGCGCGCGTGATCGCCGCAACCAACCGCGACATGCGCCAGGAGATTCGAAGCGGACGCTTCCGCGCGGACCTGTATCACCGACTTTCGGTGTTTACACTCAACGTGCCGCCGCTTCGCGAGCTGGGCACGGACAAGGTGCTGCTCCTCGACCATTTCCGCGAGTTTTATGCAAAGCAGGCCGGGGTAGAGGGCTTCAAGCTCGATTCGGGCGCAATGGCCGTATGGCTGGACTACAGCTTTCCCGGAAACGTGCGCGAGCTTCGCAACATCGTCATCAGGCTCACGACCAAGTGCAACGGCCAGACGGTCACTGCCGATCAGCTTCGCGCGGAGCTCGACATGGAAGCGATGGACGTCGAGGTGCAGGGAATCGCCCCTCCGCAGCATTTCACGGCCCTGCTGGAAGCGGCGAAGCGCCAGCTTCAAACACAAAAAGCGTTCAACCTCGACGACACGCTTCAGCAATGGGAGCGCGGCTACGTCGAAGCTGCGCTCGTCATCACGCAGGGCAATCTCAGCCGCGCAGCCAGGCTTCTGGGTATCCACCGCACGACCCTCTACAGCCGCATGCAGAACTACAACGCTGCAACTGAAAAGGAAATGCTTTCCAAATGAGAGGAGGACGGGCGCCGGCTGGTTAACGCGGACCCGCAACCATGTACTACGAACACTTCGGCCTGACGCAAGCGCCTTTCAAGATAACGCCCAACACCGACTTTTTTTTCAGTGGGGGCAACCGCGGGCCCGTCCTCGAAGCGCTGATCTACGCGATTACCCGCGGCGAAGGCATCGTGAAGGTCACCGGCGAAGTGGGCAGCGGCAAGACGATGCTCTGCAATATGCTTCAGAGCCGGCTGCCGGACAACGTCGACAGCGTTTACCTCGCAAACCCGAGTGTGGCACCCGAAGAAGTGCTGCACGCGATGGCCTTCGAGCTGCAGCTTGGCATGGACCGCAAAGCGGACCGTCTCGAAGTCATGCACGCGCTGCAGGACTATCTCGTGAAGCGCCACGGTGAAGGCAGGCGCGTCGTGGTCTTCATCGAAGAATCGCAGAGCATGCCGCTTGCAACGCTCGAAGAGATCCGGCTCCTCTCGAATCTCGAAACCCGCAACGACAAGCTCCTGCAGATCGTCCTCTTCGGGCAGCCCGAGCTCGACGAGACGCTTCGCCGGCCTGACATTCGCCAGCTGCGAGACCGCATCGCACACAGCTTCCGCCTGCAGCCGCTCACCGATGAAGAGGTTCGGGAATACCTGACCTTCCGCATGCGCGCGGCCGGTTACCGCGGCCCCGAGATATTTCCGTCCGCCGTGGTGAAGCAGATCGCCAGGGCCGCGAGCGGGCTGACGCGCCGCGTCAATCTGATCGCGGACAAAGCGCTGCTGGCGGCATTCGCCGAAAACACACACAGCATCAACGCGCGGCACGTACAGGCGGCGCTGGGGGACAGTGAGTTCGGCCAGGCGAAGTCCGCGTGGCGACGCTCGCCC